>JAATGU010000053.1 GCA_015654535.1 Bacteroidales bacterium | reverse complement strand
TGCTGGCTTAGTGGAGCAATCAGTTCACGCTTTCCACCAATGTGACTGGGATCACAGAAGATAGGAAGGTTGGGAAGACGGCGGCGAAGCTCAATAGGAATGTGCCATTGAGGAAGGTTGCGGTAGATCTTTTTGTCATACGTGCTAAATCCTCTGTGAATGGCACCCAAACGCTTTAGCCCGGCATTGTTAATGCGTTCCAACGCGCCAATCCATAATTCGAGATCTGGATTCACCGGATTCTTTATCAGCACAGGGATGTCCACTCCTTTTAGGGCATCGGCAATTTCTTGTACGGCAAAAGGATTAGCAGAAGTACGAGCTCCAATCCAGAGAATATCAATATTCTGTTTCAATGCTTCGTAAACATGCTTGGCAGTAGCTACTTCGGTGGATACATACATTCCTGTTTCTTTTTTCACCTCTTTCAACCAGGAGAGTCCTTCGATGCCCACTCCTTCGAAACCTCCTGGTTTGGTGCGCGGTTTCCATATTCCTGCACGGAAAATTTTGATGCCTTTGCTTGCTAGTTGTCTGGCCGTTTCCATCACTTGTTCTTCAGTCTCGGCACTGCATGGACCCGCAATTACGATTGGTCGCTTGGCTTCTACGCCAGGTAATAAAATAGATTCTAATTCCATTTTGACTTATTTTTATATTATTTGTTTATCTGTTTAATTCTGTCCAGCGCTTTTGCCAGCATCTCTTCTTTACAACAAAGAGAAAGGCGTATATATCTGCTTCCATTACTTCCAAAAATGATTCCAGGAGTCACAAAAACGTGAGCTTCATAAAGAGCCTTGTCTGTTAACTGTTCAACATTTTCACAAGATTCCGGAATCTTTCCCCAAAGGAACATTCCTACCTGATTTTCATCATAGGTACATCCCAAAGCATGCATAATCTCACCTGCCAAATTTCTGCGTTGTCGATAGACTTTGTTTATTTCTGTATACCAGGAAGCTTCGCAGGATAATGCTTTGGCCGCAGCCAATTGTAAAGGACGAAACATTCCCGAATCAATATTACTCTTTACTTTTAATACCCATTGAACGAACTGTGCATTTGAAGCAAGCATCCCAATACGCCATCCCGGCATATTGTGACTTTTACTCATTGAATTAAATTCTATGCAACACTCTTTGGCTCCGGGAATACTCAGAATACTTAAAGGATGCTCATTCAGAATAAAGCTATATGGATTGTCGTTCACAATCACAATATTGTGTTTGCGGGCAAAGGATACTAATTGCTCATAGATCTCTACCGAAGCATTTGCACCTGTGGGCATATTGGGATAGTTAGTCCACATTAATTTTACTTTGCTTAAATCTGTCTTTTCCAATTCTTCAAAATCCGGTTTCCAACTGTTCTCTTCCTTAAGATTATAAGGAATTACTTCGGCACCCAATAAAGAGCTGAGAGAAGTGTAAGTAGGATATCCCGGGTTAGGAACTAAAACGGCCTCTCCGGGATTTACAAAAGCAAGCGTTACATGAAGGATGCCTTCCTTAGAACCAATTAGGGGCTGGATTTCTGTATCGGGATTGAGTTCCACTTGATACCAATTTTTATACCAATCCGAAAAGGCTTTGCGAAGTTCCGGTATTCCGGTGTAAGGCTGATAGCCATGTACATCACTACGCATGGTATGTTCACACATTGTTTGCAAGGTTTCGTTAGAAGGAGGGAGGTCGGGACTCCCAATCCCAAGATTGATTACATCTTTTCCTTCAGCGTTCATCTGTGCCACTTCCTTTAGTTTTCGAGAGAAATAGTATTCACTTACACTACTTAATCTGGCAGCTGGTGAAATATTATATACTTGATTTTCCTTCTTCATATTCTCCGAGTGTTTTTAGAGCTTTAGTTAATGGAATAATTGCATCGATTGCTTGGCGATATCTTAGATAATCATTAAAGGTAATATCTACATAAAACAGATATTCCCATTCTCGGCCGATAATTGGCAATGATTGTATTTTGGTTAGATTGATACTATAAAAAGAGAGGATAGATAAAACCTGAGAAAGACTTCCTTCGGTGTGAGCCAGAGAGAAAACGAGATTTGCTTTATTGATGTTTTTGTTTTTTCTGAACTCATCCGCCATCCAGGGATCAGCGATTACAAGAAATCTGGTAAAGTTGTGTTTATTGGTTTCTATTCCTTCTTGAAGGATTTTCATTCCGTAAAGTTTTGCTGCAGTTTTTGAACAGATGGCGGCATGACCTTTCAGGTTTTCTTTTCGGATAATCTCCGCGCTTTTAGCAGTGTCTTCGGCTTCCACGACTTTGAATTCCGGATGATTATCAAGAAACTCCTGACATTGCATCAATGCGATAGGGTGTGAGTTGACTTCATTAATATCTTTCCAATCCTCATCTGGCAAACAAACAAAAGAATGGGAGATGCGTAGCTTGTATTCTCCAATGATTTGAAGCTGGCTTTCACGCAATAGCTCGTGATTTTGTAACAGGCTGCCGGCGATGGTATTTTCTATGGCAACTAAACCGATTGTTTGATTATCGGCCTTCACTGCAACAAATACATCTTGGAAGTGTGCACAACAAATTAGTTGAATTTCCTCATCAGGAAAGAATTTATGAGCAGCGATGTCGTGATACGAACCGAGTGTTCCTTGTATGGCTATCTTTTTCATTTGTGTATGTTATAGAATAAAAAAAATCCCGTCTCCAAAAAGGAGCGGGATTTTGTTGCTTATTTCTTAGTTTTATATCATTTTATATTTTTACTTGATACATACAAATTCCCGCTCTACTTTCTGGCTAAAGTAAAAGTAATAAAAGAAAAAGAATGTATAAGTGAATGACTTCATATCTGTCTTTTGTTATTATTCGGGGACAAATGTACGACTTTTATTGAAATGACAAACAAGAGCACTACTTTTTTTTCAAAAAAAGAGATTCTTGTTTCAAATGATAACCTTAAAAGATTTTAGTTCCGGCATAAATATCGGAAAAGTTATCATATTCTCCATTTATCTTTTCTTCTGCTTTGGGATCTAACTCAAGCGATTTTTTCATATCTTCCAACGAACCGTCGTTATCATTGTTGAGGAACTTAGCCCTTCCTCTTTCATGATATGCTTGGCTGAACTTCGGATTTAATTCTATTGCTTCGTCAAAGTTTTCTATAGCTTGGGTATATTGCTTTTCAGAGATCAACAACTGACCTAAATATAAAAAGGCTTTCTCGTTAAAGGGATTTAGTTCTATTACATGATTGTAATCTGCCTTGGCTTCCTTTGTCAGTTCGTTTTGTTCTTCTAGTTTTCCACGTAGCAAATAAGCACCTTCTTCTTCCGGAGAAAGCATTAGTACTTTTTCTACATCTTCTAAAGCACTTGGGTATTCATTCATATCTTTCAGTACTTCAGCTCTTAGTAGATATGCTTCGGCGTAATCCTCTTTAATAGAGATTGATTTAGTTAGGTTGGCAATGGCATTAATATAATCTTTGTTTCCAATGTTACCTTTGGCAAGTAATAAATAAGCCGGCATATTTGCCTCCTCAATATCAATAGTCTTGATACAATATGCAATGACATTGCTGTAATCTTCCAGTAAGTAACAAACATTGGCTAAAGAAAAATAAGTTGACGCTACAGTAGGCTCCATCTTTATCATTTGCTCTAAGGCATCTGTGGCTTCCTTTAATTTATTTTGTTGAATATATGCTTTTGCCAGATAATCTAGTGTTTCAAAGTCTTCTTTGATGGTCAATGCTTTGGTATAACACTTAATAGCGTAATCAATGTTGCCTGTTCGTTCAGCCCGCATGCCATCATATTTGAATAACTCGAAATCTTTTTTCTCTGTTTTTGTTTTTTCGTCTTCTTTGGAGGGAACAGAATTACTCGCGAAGATTGTTTTAAGAAAGTTTGCCATATTTATGATTATTAATTTAGTAGTAAATGCAAAGGTATTAATTTTGTTTATTTGCTAATCATTCCATCTTTTATATTTAGTTTACCTTCATCCAGTAAGTATTGAATCACAATGCTTACTTTATCCGGTTCTATATTTAGTTTACGAACAATTTCGGCAGGAGTCATACTTAAATTTTGTAAGACTGCAAAGATTTGAGATGCTAATTCTTCGAATTCAAATTGTCGAAGCCCACTTTGGTCCTTTTGCAGGCAAACATCGCACTGTCCACAGTTGTGTTGATTCTTCTCTCCAAAATAACGGAGCAGCATCCGGCTACGGCAAACATTGTCTGCGGTGACGTACTCTACCATTGCATTAATTCGCTTTATATACCTTTCTTTTCGGTCCTCGTAAACTTCCCGGGGAATATGAAGATGGCGTTTTTCTACTCGTTCGCGTGTGTATATAATGTAAGGTGTCTTTTTCCGAGGGATATAATCGATAATCCTTCGCTTGGATAGGAGTACCAGCATTTCATAGACCTTTAAGCGGGAAGTATTGAGCCGGGCCGCCAGAGAAGCTTCGTGGATATAGGCATAATCGGTGAAGATTCCTGTATAAGAACGGAGAATAATCTGAAGTAGGGCATCCATCTCTGCATTTATTTCTCTGAATTTGTAGAGATCTTCTCTATTAACGGTGAAGATAAGTCGGGAAGCGTTGTCTTGTTCGTCTGTATATTCTAAATATCCTGCTTGAGAAAGGATTTTCAGTGCACCATTTGCAGGGACAGGAAAATGCTTAAAATTGCGACAAAACTCTTCAAGATTAAAGTCATACATTCTTCCTAATCCGTCGCCCATAGCCATTTGATAGTAGAAGTTTACATGCTCATAAACTTGTTTTATATACTCTTTCTCAGGAAAAGTATCGGAGACTCGTTTGTTTAGCGTTGTCTTATCAGATTTGGAATAAAGAATTACTGCATATGCTTTTTCGCCATCACGGCCTGCTCGCCCGGCTTCCTGAAAATACGCTTCGGGTGAGTCTGGTAAATCAATATGGACAACCAACCTTACGTCCGCTTTATCAATTCCCATGCCAAAAGCATTTGTAGCAACAATTACTCGAAACTCTCCCTTTTGCCATTGTTTTTGCCGGAGATCTTTTGTCTCGTTATTTAGCCCGGCATGATAGAATTCTGCTGAAACCCCTGCTTTGCGTAAAAACTCAGTTGTCTCTTTTGTCCTTTTGCGACTGCGTGCGTAGATGATAGCTGTACCGGGAACTTTGCTGAGAATGTGGATAAGTTCATCTTGTTTATTGTCCGTTTTACGAACAATATAAGCTAAATTCTTTCGTTCAAAGCTCATACGAAAAACGTTCTCCTTACTGAAGTGTAGCCTTTCTTGAATATCTTTCACCACTTCGGGCGTAGCTGTAGCGGTTAAAGCAAGTACAGGAACGCCGGGAAGCAGATCCCGTATACTGGCTATTTTAAGATAAGCAGGACGAAAGTCGTATCCCCATTGGGATATACAATGAGATTCATCTACGGTAATCATACTTATCTTCATGGCTCGTAACTTTAGCTGAAATATTTCTGTATCGAGCCGTTCGGGAGAAATATAAAGGAACTTATAATCACCAAAAATACAATTTTCTAATGCGATAATGATTTCTTGGCGGGTCATTCCGGAGTAAATGGCCAAGGCTTTTATCCCTCGACTTCGTAAGTTTTGCACCTGATCTTTCATAAGTGCAATAAGAGGAGTGACAACTAGGCATAATCCTTCTTTGGCTAAAGCGGGAACTTGAAACGTGATAGACTTTCCACCACCGGTTGGCATTAGTCCTAATGTGTCTTTTCCCTCGCCAATGCTGGTGATAATTTCCTCTTGTAGATCACGGAAGTCAGAATATCCCCAATATTGTTTTAGTATGTCACGGTAATTGGTGGACATCCTTATTCTTCTGTAGGCTTGATATCTTCAATCATAAGTTGCATTTCTCCCCGTTTGTGTGTATTTTCTTCAATAGAATAACAAATATCAAAAGATCGTTTAGTCTTGATATAGCGTACATGTGAACTTTGTCCGAAGGCAATGCCGTTCATCACATTATTCGATTTATTATCTACCAATTCCAGTTTTATATGTTCTTGGTCCCTGCCCACCACTTTACTTGTACCATAATCGTATACATTATGGGTGCAGAATATGGGTCGGTGATTTTCCGGACCATAAGGGTTAAACTTTTTGAGTTCAGAGAAGAAGCGGGGAGAGATATCTTTGAAATCTATTTCTGCATCTATATTGATTACGGCACTGCGTTGCTCGGGGAGAATGTGATCGGAAACGAATGCTTCGAACTTTTTGGTGAACTTTTCTACGTTTTCTATTTTCAAAGAGAGTCCTGCAGCATAAGTGTGGCCTCCAAAGTTTTCCAATAAATCCCGGCAATGTTCTATCGCTTTATATACATCGAATCCTGAAACGGAACGGGCAGAACCGGTTGCCATGTCGTCTGTTCGGGTTAATACCACAGCCGGACGGTAGTAAATTTCCGTCAATCTGGATGCCACAATACCAATTACTCCCTTATGCCAGTCTTCATTATAAAGCACGATAGAGCGGAGGTCAGCCAAGCCATCTAAATGATCAACTATATTATTGGCTTCTTCGGTCATGCTTTTGTCCAGGTCTTTACGAGTTTCATTATATTGATTGATTTGGTTACTTTTCTCAAAAGCAATGGAAAAGTCTTTTTCAATTAATAAATCAACCGCTTCTTTGCCATTTTGTATTCTTCCGGAAGCATTGATACGTGGACCAATTTTGAAAACAATATCACTCATTGTGATTTCTTTTTCGCCCAATCCGCAAATATCAATTATTGCTTTTAATCCCACACTGGGATTGGCATTCAGTTGCTTTAATCCGTGAAAGGCAAGAATACGGTTTTCTCCCATGATTGGTACAATATCTGAAGCAATGCTTACGGCAACCAGATCTAGTAATGGGGTAAGTTGGTGAAATTCTATTCCGTTATTCATGGCAAAAGCCTGCATGAATTTAAAGCCTACTCCACAACCTGACAGGTGCAAATAAGGATAAGTATTATCTTCCCGCTTGGCATTTAATATAGCAACGGCGGGTGGAAGAATTTCATCTGGTACATGGTGATCACAGATAATGAAATCAATGCCTTTTTCTTTGGCATAAGTGATTTCAGCTGTTGCTTTGATGCCGCAATCAAGTACAATAATAAGGCTTATACCTGTCTCTTTGGCATAATCTATTCCTTTGATCGAAACGCCATAACCTTCATTATAACGATCGGGGATGTAATAATCTATATTTGAATAGAACTGTTGTAAGAACTTATAGACAAGTGCAACAGCCGTTGTTCCGTCTACATCGTAATCTCCGTAAATCATTATACGTTCTTTCCGTCCCATAGCCAAATTGAGCCTTTCAACTGCCACGTCCATATCTTTCATCAGAAAAGGGTTATGGAGGTCCTGCAGTTGTGGGCGGAAGAATTTTTTAGCCTCTAGGGCAGTATCAATTCCTCTTTGCACAAGAAGTTTTCCTAAAATGGGGTTAATCCCCAGTTCGTTGGCTAAGCTTTGGCTTGCTTCTAGTTGTTGGTGTGAAGGAGGTTGGTAATTCCATCTGTGACTCATTTTATATTTATTTTTTTTCTTTTTATCTTTTCGCAGTGTCTCTCGGGGAGACATGAGCCCTTAAAGCGGGGAACTGGAAACGTAATGTTTCATTTCGTAAAAGTACAAAAAAAACAGATGCCCTTACGTTAATCATTTGATTATTTTTTAGACAGATTATAAAAAGCTCTTGAATAATCAAAAATGTTTTGTACAAAAGATCTTTTTCTTCTGTACAAAACATTATATTCTATTGTACAAAAGAAATATTTCTTTTGTACAATATGAAATCAATATATTAGGGAATCTTGATAAAAGTCTGCGAGCGATTTTTAAAAAATCTCTATTCGCTTTTCTTTTTCAGAATAACATTACTAGAATAAGCATTGGAGACATCTTTACAAAATGCAGTAAATTCAGGATATAATTTAATATCATACTTCCCGGAATGAAGGAGCAGTTGGTTGATAATAAGTATTTTATCTCCATCTAGATTAATAGTGGAATAAAACTTACCGAAGGTTTTTTCTATTGCAATGGGCTTAGGTAAAGACTCGACTAAGTAATTTTTGGGTGCTTCAAGCACGATGGTATCATTGTCCATGAATCCGGTTTTGATATATATGGAATGAATTCGATTTTTAGTTGTTAATTTGGGAAGACCTCGTCGAAAAACGTTAATGGGAACAAAGAGTCTGTTACCTGTTTTACTACCATATCTTTCACATTCCACATTGTAATGGATGGCTATTGAAGGGCTTGCCGATTTATTTTCTGTAAAAGAAATATTGTTTACTTTTGCTTGTGGCAACAGAATCTTTTCTCTCAGATAATCAATTTGTTTGTTGGGACTTAATTCTGTGAATTCCTGCGCTGCTTCATATTGAAAAAGATGGCTTACCCGTGTAACGTTAGCTGTGGCATTGCCTTGTTCCGTTAAGGAAATGGTCGCTGTGTGGCTCTCTTTGCTGAGAGAATCTTTATAGGTGGGGAGTTGACAAATTTCGCCACCTGTTTCTTTGATAAGAAGAGCATCATGTCCGGCAATGTCACTATGCACAAAGCCGAAAGGCAGTTTGGGGTTTGTACATTCCAACCAAAGAGTTTCTTCGGGTAAAGTAACCTGAAGAATCACATGATTCATTTGATTGGCACTCGCAAAATCTTTTATTAGCCGTGGATTATACGTACTAATGACCGTATAAGTAGATGGAATTCCTACCTCTTTAAGCATAGCCCTCATATAGTTTGACAAACCTTTACAGTCACTGAAGCCAGCTTTGGCAACTTCTTCCGCAGACATGGGTTGCAATCCTCCTATACCTAACTGGATGCTTACGTATCGGGTGGTTTTTGCTAAATAGTCATATACCGCTTTTACTTTTTCCCTATCGGATCTGCATTCTTTAGTGAGTTCGGCAAGCTTTTGTTTACTGGCTTCGGATAGTACATCCCGATCTTTCAATAAACTATATTGCCAGTTTCCAAAGGTATTCCAGTTGCTCATGTCACCGTGGGTATTGTCATAGGTAAAGTTTTTGGGAACAATATAAAGCTTTGGAATCAGAGTAGACAGAGATTCTGCAAATGGTTCGTCTTCTATTGCTGTGAGATTTGTGAGTGTCCACTCCTGATAGCTCCCTTCTTCTCCTGTTTTCTTCTCGGGTTGAGCTTTCATATTTACGGCTTTGTATATAAAATCTGCATTCTGAGGTGAATAGAAACGATAGGTTGCTTTTTCTATCGACTGATTATAGTCACTTTGTGGAGCGAACATAGGAATGCCGATTAATCCTTTTTTATGCTTAGTCTCCCATTCATATTTTACCGTAAAGGGATAAATAGGAACAGCGCATTCGTAATAATAATACTTATCATCCGAGGCTAGTTCAGAGGAATATTCTGTGAATTTTAAATCCGATTGTTTTATTTTACGGATAAGATTACCTTTGGCATCATAGATATTGCCATGAAATTTGCGTAATTCACAAAACATATCGCAAGGACACACAAAATTTGCAGCATTATTTCCTTTGGAATCAAGGACTGTAATTACAGATGTGTTTTTTTGGACACCACTTACATTTGATTGATAGGTAAATTCTTGTTCATTCTGCCTTACAACAGAGTAAGCATTCTCTTTTAGAGATTCAGGAATTTCGGGTAATGTTAATTTATCCTGCGCGTTAATCACTCCACTCATTAAGAGGGAGAATAGAGTAATACTTATTTTATTGTACCACATTTTATTATTTTTTTATTTATTAGCTGAGAAATTTGTCAGAGTACTGTTTTCTTTAAGACGACTAATTCATTGTTTTTATCTGTCACAGCACCCCAAAGTTGTCGTAAAGCGGAATATTCGTCTTTAGTATAGATTATTCTACTCAATGAAAAAGTATATAGAAGTAAAATTTGATTGTCGGTTTTTTGAATTCTGTAAATACAAGAACAACCTTCATTTGCCAAATTAATCTTAACCGGTTTTGGTGTTTCTTCTACTTGATAACCATCTGGCAGAGTTAATGCACAAGTGAGTTTAAATGTATATGGATAATCAAATTCAATAGGGAGTTTGCGTTCTTCTTTCGTAAACTGATTTTTTGTAAGATGAGGAAAGATCATTGGATTCAGATAGATATGTCCATCATTGGATGTAGCCTTTTTGGTAAAAGAAAGCGTTTCTTTCACGCAACTGGAGAAACTATTAAGATCATTATATTTGCATCCTTTTATTGAAATATCATCTTCTGTTTCTGCTTTTTCAATAAACGTGGCACTGTCTTTTGCAGCTTTAAATGCGTCACGAAAGCTGGCTGCATTTTCACCTATATAAAAAACATTCCTTTCTCCTTTAATGATTCCCTCGGGGCTTATTGATCCTATGATCGTTGCATTGATGGAATGTCTACCCACATTAGTAAGATCCACCCATTGCCCTTCTGCCCCTTCATTATAAGTCCTTGCACGATCGACCATCAACACAGGCGGCAGAATATTTATATCACCATTCTTAACGGAACCATCGAGATAAACCGTAGTACTGTCCGTATCATGTATTCCTACAATAAAGGTGCTTAGCTTATCTATCGAAGGATGTGTATAGGGGAGCCTTCCTTGGCTTCGTGTACTCATCAATACAGGAAAAGCCTTTAGTCCGGCATCTTTTAGCATGCTGATATATACAAAATTAATATCTGCATTGCTTCCTGATCCGTCTTTTATCGCTTTTTTAATATCTTTTCCATAGAAGTTATATTTCTCATTCCATGAAATTTTAGTTTTGAGAAATTGAAATAGAGTGCGAATTTTTTCAGTAGGAGTTAAGGAGGATAGATTCATAGCATGCATTTCTTCTCTAAATGGATTCTTTAGTTTAAGAACTTCGCCAAAATCTTCTTTCTCCTTTAGTAATTCATCAATTTTTTCCCAAGTTGTAGTATAAGGTTTATATAGTGAATTAGGGAATTGCACACCTTTTAGGTCAAAGTTTACCTGTGCCCTGTAATCATCAACACACCATACATTTGGTTCATCTTTCAATGCGGGTAAATCATTTGCAGAAACAACTAGTCGTCTACTGGTGCAAATTATAGGCACCGAATTTTGCTCAGCTCTACTATCAACGTTAAAGGATTGGTTAACTTGCGTATCTTCAGTTTTTATCGGCTCTTGACTTCTTGTCTCTATGTTAAAATGAAAATATTCTGGAATTCGGATTTCATAATTTGCGTATACCACGGGAATGCTTTGCTGTAAAATCCAATCGGAAATCTGAGTATAAAAGTCAGAAGACAATTTGTATTTGTATTCTATCACAGTTCCTACCTTTACTGCTGGAATGGAAAACTTAATTTGTTTCCAATTTGCATTGATTTGTTCTTCAAAAATGTAACTTTTATCCATTTTTGTTTTTACAACTTTCCCATTCTCTATATTATAAGAATAAGCCTCAATTTTTGATACAATCTCTTTGGATGTACCATTTGATGCTTTGTTATAAAAAGGTATAGTGATATTTGCATACTCTGTCCCTTCAGATTTTAGTACCTTTATTTTTGTTTCATAATTATATACTAAAATGAAATCATTCATGTAATATTCATAACTTGCATCAGTAGTTTTGTAAATTGCGATTGCTGAAGCAGCAGAATCCTTTTGATAAGTAGTCATAGCAAGTTCATCTTTTGTGACTTTCCCATAATGAAAGCTATACTCTTGGGAAAATACAACTGTAACAGATGATACGAAAAACAAGAAAAAGGTTATAATTCTTTTCATAACAGATGTTTTAGATTAGTAAAAGTGTCAATTCAATTTTGCGCATTTATTGTTGGCTGTAAAGGTATAATTTAATTATTTAATTTACATTAATTAAATAATTTTTTTAGTAAAGAATGAAATATAGATATGGGATAGGTTGAGAAAGAAGTATAATATAATTTTTATAACAGGCAGGATAAAACAATTCAAAAGGATATGAAATGCTTGATGTTATTTTATGAGAATGGTTGTATATATAATCGAAATTAGTTTAGTTTACTTTTTATGATAATCTTTTCTTCATTACGAATATATGAAAAGTCTCCAACTATTTTTAATAGGTTAAGTATCTCTTCTAATCTTTCGTCATCTTCAAATCTGGCGGTTAATTTGTGATTCCGTAAAGATTCATCTTGTATCTCTATATTTATTCCGAAAGAATTAGAGAGCTTTCTTCCTATTTCCTGCAAAGTACAATTGCTGAAAATAAAATCTCCTTGGCGCCAAACAATTTCGTCTAAAGCTTTAGAAGTGTGAGCCTGTGTCAAACTGGCATTCTCTTTATTATATACAGCGCTTTCGTTCGGTTTTAAAATTAATTTCCGAGAATTATTTTTATTACAAACGGCTATGGATCCTTTCAAAAGCGTTGTCTTTATTTCTGGGTCATTGGGATAAGCTTCAACATTGAAATGTGTACCTAATACGCGAATATTGACAGGCTTAGTTTCAACGATAAATGGATGTTTTGTGTCTTTGGTAACCTCAAAATAGGCTTCTCCGGAAAGAGCTACTTTTCGATTTTTTTCTTCAAACTTTTTAGGATAGGAGAGAGATGAATAGTGATTTAAAGTTATTCTTGTTCCATCGGGCAGTATAACATTTTTTGTTTCTGCTTTAGTAAGCACAGTCATCATTGCCGCTGGTTCAGCCGTATCATTGCAGAGTGTCCATGAAAGAATAAAAATTAGCAGGATTGCAGCTACCGAAGAAATATATTTAAAATAAATAAAAGGCACAGTTTTTTTTGAAATCCTTTTTTCCAACTGTGCAAAGCTTTCGTTTGAAGAGAACTTTCCTTGTGGTGAATGCGTGGAAGATGCAAAATGTTCCAGTAAATCATTCAGTTGTATTTCTGATTTTTTATATTTATCCATATTCTTAATCTTTCGCTTTCAATTATAAAGACCGTTTTTTATTCAGATATCCCTACTTAGATTCTGAAAAATAAGAGTTTATTTTTTCTTTTAGTCTTGATACAGCTTTCTGAAGTTGTGCATCGACTGTCTTGGTACTTATATTATATTGTTCTGCAACTTGTGCATAACTTTTTTTTTCTTCTCGTATAGAAAGATAGATTTCCCGACATTTTGGAGGAAGTTCATGAAGAGCTTCTTCATAAATAATGAATAATTCTTCGTCTAACAACATCTCTTCCGGAGAAGAATGGACTGATTCTTTTTCAAGGGCAGGATCTACTGAGAAATGTTCTCTTCTTTGTTCTTTTGCCAAATAGTTCAGGGAAGCATTTTTAATCAGGATAAAGCAGTAATTGTCCCAGTTATTGACTTCGGTAAGTTTACAACGTTGCTCCCAAAGATTTAAAAAAATATCTAAAACCACTTCCTGCGCCCATTCGTCTTGCTTTAAATAATAGTAAGCTATACGGAAAAAACGATTATAATAAAGGTCATAAAGTTCTCGAAACGCCGACTGAGAATCGTGTCTCTTTATTTCATCGAGCAACTTTAATACTTTATTTTCTTCCATCCTTTTTTAATTAATTTTCCACCCAAAGGAGGCTGCTCATTATTCCATCTGAAATAAAGATCCCCTCTTTACTGAGAAATAATATATTATTTTGTATTTCCAGTTTGCCCGTTTTGAGGTAGATTTCTGCATTTTTGAGGCAATATTGATGTAACTCTGAGCCAAAAGTATCTTTTAAATGAGTCAAAGATAATCCCCACATGGTACGTAATGAAGTAATTACATAGTCATTGTAACGAGTGGTGATATTTAAATTCTCAGTATCAAAAAAAGGAATGCCCGCTTCTACTTTGGTGATGTATTGATCTAAAGAAGAAACATTCCACTGACGGGTATCTCCGTTATAAGAATGTGCCGAAGGTCCGCAACCCAAATACTTTTTCCCTGTCCAATAACTGGAGTTGTGCTGAGAATATTTTCCCGGAAGACAAAAATTAGAAATCTCATAATGTTGAAATCCTGCTTTAGTGAGCTTTTCAATCATCAAGTCAAAGAAGTCGACACTAGATTCTTCGTCCACCTCTTTTACTATTTGTTTGCACAACATTTCGTAGAGTGGAGTCCCTTCCTCATAGATTAAATGGTAGGCAGAGATATGTTCCACATTGAGGTCAATCGCTTGTTTCAAATCCGCTTCCCAACTCTTTCGGTTTTCTTCTGGTAAACCATACATCAGGTCGATACTAATATTTTGAAATCCTGCAGATCGGCAATCGTTTATTGCTTGAATAGCCTGAGCTGATGTATGTCTCCGTTTGAGTAAACAGAGTACCTGGTCGTTAAAGGTTTGTATACCTATGCTGATACGATTAAAGGGTAAAGAAGATATCTCTTTAATATACTCAGGATGTAGATCATCGGGATTTGCCTCCAGAGTGATCTCTTTACACTGATCTAGTCCGTATGTTTCTTCAATAGTTCTGAATACTTTCTCAAAATCTTTCAGGGATAACTGAGAGGGAGTGCCTCCTCCGAAATAAATAGTTTCGACTGGCTCATTTTCCAGATAGAGCTTCCGTGTGCGCAATTCCTTGCAAAGAGCCGAAATATAATGATCTTTCTCCTTAATTTTTGTAGTAGAGTAGAAGTCACAATAAATGCAGCGAGTTTTGCAAAAAGGAATATGTAGATAGATGCCAGCCATGTTTATTTATATTTCAAGATACAAAAGTAAGGTTTATTTTGTAAAGGCGCTTCGTTGTTGATAGATTTTAAATAAGCAATAAGGATTAATTAAGAATTCTCTCATCAACATTAAGCCTTTGATTAAAGATGTGTTGCATAACATTGTTATCTAACACGAATAAATAGTTGCTTTAGATAATATTAATTTATAATTTGCGCACCACATAAAAAGGTATGCGAGGAACATACCCGAGTTAATAATTTAAATCTTATATATTATGAAAGTATATCAGACTAATGAAATTAAGAACATTGCCCTTTTGGGAAGTTCAGGCTCTGGGAAAACCACTCTCGTTGAAGCGATGCTCTTCGAGAGTGGTGTTATAAAGCGTAGAGGAAGCATCGCCGCAAAAAACACAGTTAGCGATTACTTTCCAGTAGAACAGGAGTATGGCTATTCTGTGTTTTCTACTGTTTATCATACCGAATGGAACGGGAAAAAGTTAAATATGATTGATTGTCCTGGTGCGGACGATTTTGTAGGAGGTGCTGTTACCGCATTGAATGTAACGGACACTGCCGTCCTTTTAATCAATGGTCAATATGGCATTGAGGTGGGAACACAGAATCATTTCCGGTATACCGAAAAATTTGATAAACCAGTTATTTTTCTCGTGAATCAGCTTGACAATGAAAAATGTGATTATGATAATGTCCTCGAACAGTTGAAAGAAGCATACGGTCCCAAAATTGTGCCTATTCAATACCCTATTGCTTGTGGTCCTGGTTTCAATTCTCTGATTGATGTTTTGTTAATGAAGAAATATAGCTGGAAGCCGGAAGGTGGAGTTCCTATTATTGAAGAAATACCTGCTGAAGAACTTGAAAAAGCTATGGAGATGCATAAGATTCTGATTGAATCTGCAGCGGAGAATGACGAAGAATTAATGGAGAAGTTCTTTGAACAGGAATCATTAACAGAAGACGAAATGCGTGAAGGCATTCGTAAAGGCTTGGCCGTACGAAGCCTTTTCCCTGTATTCTGTGTCTGTGCAGGAAAAGATATGGGAGTACGTAGGTTAATGGAATTTTTGGGAAATGTAGTACCTTTTGTGTCTGAAAGGCCCAAAATAACAAACACAGAAGGCGAAGAAATTGCACCGGATGTAGACCAACCTACTTCTCTTTATTTCTTTAAAACAAGTGTGGAACCACATATTGGAGAAGTTTCTTATTTTAAAGTAATGAGCGGAAAAGTAAAGGAGGGTGATGATTTGACAAATGCCGACCGAGGTTCAAAGGAACGTATTGCGCAGATGTTTGTTGTTGCTGGAGCCAATCGAATAAAAGTAACAGAACTTCAGGCCGGAGATATTGGCGCAACGGTGAAATTGAAAGATGTGAAGACAGGGAATACCTTGAATGGTAAAGATTGCAATAATAAGTTTAATTTTATCAAATATCCAAATTCTAAATATACCCGCGCTATTAAAGCCGTTAACGAGGCTGATACCGAAAAAATGATGAGTATTCTTAATCGAATGCGGGAGGAAGATCCTACTTGGGTTATTGAACAATCAAAGGAACTTAAACAGACATTGGTACATGGGCAGGGAGAATTTCACCTTCGTACATTGAAATGGCGCATGGAAAACAATGAGAAAGTGATGATTAAGTATGAAGAGCCAAAAATTCCTTATCGTGAAACGATAACAAAAGTAGCTCGTGCAGACTATCGTCATAAGAAACAATCCGGAGGAGCAGGTCAATTTGGTGAGGTACATTTAATTGTAGAACCATATAAAGAGGGGATGCCTTTACCCGAGATCTATAAGTTTAATGGGCAAGAATATAAAATTACAGCAAAAGGAACAGAGGAAATATCTTTAGATTGGGGAGGTAAATTGGTTTTTATTAACAGTATAGTAGGAGGATCTATTGATACACGTTTTATGCCAGCTATATTAAAAGGGATTATGGCCCGGATGGAACAAGGGCCGTTAACGGGCTCCTATGCCCGTGATGTTCGAGTCATTGTTTATGATGGCAAAATGCACCCAGTCGATTCAAATGAAATCTCGTTTATGCTTGCCGGACGCAACGCTTTCAGTGAAGCTTTTAAGAATGCGGGACCGAAGATTCTGGAACCTATTTATGATGTGGAAGTATTTGTTCCTAGTGACAAAATGGGTGATGTGATGGGAGATCTGCAAGGGCGTCGTGCCGTAATTATGGGAATGAGTAGTGAAAATGGATTCGAAAAATTAGTTGCTAAGGTTCCATTAAAAGAGATGTCTTCTTATTCTACTTCACTGAGTTCTATTACTGGTGGAAGAGCTTCTTTTATTATGAAATTTGCCAGTTATGAACTTCTTCCAGCCGACGTTCAAGATAAACTAATCAAGGAATTTGAATCTAAGCAAGTAAAAGAAGAGTAATGCTTACCCTATATAGAGGAAGATAAAAGTCGTCGTTCATGCGTGTTCGTCGACTTTTTTGTTTAACAATAATTAATTTTTAGAGAGCTTTAGTAGTTTAATCCTTAATTTTATATTATTTTTGCAACTAACTAGAGCCTCTCATTGTTATAATATTCAAATTATTATATAAAACATCTTATTCGGTTAATTATAAAGAACTATTAGTTAAAACACATTAAGAGGCTAGTGATGTAAATTTATATGCGTTAATTTTGTTGTATGAAAAAGTCAACAATCTGGATATTAGGTATTGTAATGGGACTTTCTTTTCTAAGTTTGCTGTACCTTCAGGTGAGCTATATAGAAGAGATGGTTAAGATGCGTAATGAACAATTTGATGAATCAGTAAAACGCAGCCTATATCAAGTTTCTAAAAATCTGGAATATGATGAGACCCTTAGATATTTGCAAAAAGATGTAGCTGAGACAGAACGTGTGGCTTTAAGTTCTCAAGTTGTTCCACCTTCGGTGGCAATTAAAAATAAAGGACTGTTAGAACAGTCATCTCATTATCCGGTAGCATCATTATATTCTGAGTTTGAACTGAAAACAACGATGACAAAGCCTTCAGGATTACCGAAGGCGATGATTTCAAGAAAACATGGAGAAAATAATATTCTTCAGACTTCGCGTACTTTACAAGAGGCTATAAAGAACAGATATCTTCATCAACGGGTCTTATTAGACGAAGTTGTGTTGAACATTCTTTATAAATCTAGTGATAAGGCTTTGGAGGAACGTGTTAACTTTAAAAATCTAGATGGCTATTTAAAATCCGAGTTTGTGAACAATGGAATCGATATACCTTATCATTTTACAGTTACAGATAAAGATGGCAGAGAGGCTTATAGATGTCCTGATTATCTAGACGAAGGAAGTGAAAGTTCCTATAGTCAAATTTTATTTCCTAATGATCCACCGGCAAAGATTAGTTTTGTGAAAGTGCATTTCCCTTCTAAGCGGGATTATATTTTTGATTCTGTCAGTTTTATGCTTCCGTCTTTGGCATTTACGCTGGTATTACTCATAACATTCATCTTCACAATCTATATTGCTTTCAGACAGAAAAAATTAACGGAGATGAAGAATGATTTTATAAATAATATGACGCACGAATTTAAGACGCCAATCTCTACTATTTCTCTGGCGGCACAGATGTTGAAGGATCCTGCGGTGGCTAAATCTCCACAAATGTTTCAGCATATATCCAGCGTTATAAATGATGAGACGAAACGTCTGAGATTTCAAGTTGAAAAAGTACTTCAGATGTCTATGTTTGAACGTCAAAAAGCAACCCTGAAAATGAAAGAAGTGGATGCGAATGATTTAATTTCCGGAGTTATCAACACTTTTGCATTGAAAGTGGAGAAATATAACGGGAAGATTAATGCAAATCTAAAAGCGGAAGATCCTACTATTTTTGTAGATGAAATGCATATCACGAATGTAATTTTCAATTTGATGGATAATGCCGTAAAATATAAAAAGCCAGAAAGCGATTTATTACTTACCGTTAATACTTGGAACGAGCTTGGTAAGTTATGTATATCCATCGCTGATAATGGAATTGGAATAAAAAAGGAGAATCTGAAAAAAGTTTTTGATAAGTTTTACCGTGTTCATACCGGGAATTTACATGATGTGAAAGGCTTTGGATTAGGACTTGCTTATGTTAAAAAAATCATTCAGGATCACAAAGGAACCATACGGATAGAAAGCGAACTGGGTGTAGGAAGTAAATTTATTATTGTATTACCTTTATTAAATAATTAACAATATGGACGAGAAACTGCGTATTTTATTGTGCGAAGATGATGAGAATCTTGGCATGCTTTTAAGAGAATATTTGCAAGCAAAAGGATATTCTACAGAGTTATATCCTGATGGAGAAGCTGGTTATAAGGCTTTTTTGAAGAATAAATATGATATATGTGTGTTTGATGTAATGATGCCTAAGAAGGATGGATTTACTTTGGCGCAGGAAGTTCGTGCAGCAAATGCTGAAATCCCAATTATATTTTTAACAGCTAAAACTCTTAAAGATGATATCCTGGAAGGTTTTAAAATTGGTGCGGATGATTATATTACCAAGCCATTCAGTATGGAAGAGCTAACTTTTAGAATTGAAGCGATTTTAAGAAGAGTAAGAGGAAAGAAAAATAAAGAAAGCAATGTCTATAAAATTGGCAGATTTGTTTTTGATACTCAGAAGCAGATCCTTTCTATTGATAGTAAGCAGACAAAACTTACAACGAAAGAATCGGAATTGCTTGGATTACTTTGTGCTCATGCGAATGAGATTTTGCAAAGAGATTTTGCTTTGAAAACAATCTGGATTGATGATAACTATTTTAATGCTCGTAGTATGGATGTGTATATTACTAAACTTCGTAAGCATTTGAAAGAAGATGAATCAATTGAGATTATTAATATTCATGGTAAGGGATATAAGCTGATTACTCCAGAAGTTGAAGCTTAAATCATCAATAATTTCATTGATACAAGAGGCAGGAGAAGTCATTTTCCTGCCTTTTGTGCTAAATCTAAAATCAAAGATCTCAGTCTTTTGTATTATAAAAAATCTTTCGAAGGACTTCTTGGCTTACCTCAAGATCTTTTAAATTTATTCCATACAAAGCTTCTTTTAGGGTCAGAGCAGCAATCGTTCTCGTTTTCTCTTCAATTTCATGCCCTGTCTTTGTCAGATGAATAAGGTTTGTTCTTCGGTCTTTTTTATCGGAAATGCGGACTACTAAATGTTGTTTTTCCATATTGTCAATCAAACGAGTCATGCTAGGCTTGTCTTTAAAGGTTGCATTACACAACTCTTGTTGAGTCACTCCATCTTTTTCCCATAAGAAAATAAGAACAATCCACTGTTCGGGGCTGATCTCTAAATCATTTCGTCTAAAATTGCGATATAACTTTCGGTTTATCGCTGCTGATACTTTGCCATTTAAGATAGCAAAAATCAGTTGAATATCAAAATTAAATTGTTCTATCATGAAATTATTGTTTAAACAACCTTGCAAATATAACATTCTTATTTTAAATAGCATATCACTATGAATAAAAAATGCACAAAAATAAAAAAGAATGAAATGATTTGTGGTTATAAATTAAATGTTTAACTTTGCGCTCTCATAAAAATAAATTTATTATATTAATTAAACGAGTATGAATCAATACGAAACCGTTTTCATTTTGACTCCCGTTTTATCTGATGTTCAGATGAAGGAAGCGGTAGAAAAGTTCAAAGCCGTTCTGCAAGCAGAAGGGGCTGAGATTATTAATGAAGAAAATTGGGGACTCAAGAAGTTGGCTTACCCGATTCAGAAGAAATCAACAGGATTCTATCAATTGGTAGAGTTTAAAGCTGATCCTTCAGTAATTGAAAAGTTGGAAGTAAACTTCCGTCGTGATGAACGAGTAATCCGTTTCTTGACCTTTAGAATGGATAAGTATGCTGCAGAGTATGCTGCTAAGAGACGAAATGTAAAATCAGCTAAAAAGGAGGAAAACTAATCATGGCACAACAAAATCAATCAGAAATCAGATATTTAACTCCGCCTTCAGTAGACGTAAAGAAGAAGAAATATTGCCGTTTCAAAAAGAGTGGCATCAGGTACATTGACTATAAGGATCCTGAATTCTTGAAGAAATTCTTGAACGAACAAGGAAAAATTCTTCCTCGTCGTATTACAGGTACTTCTTTGAAGTTCCAACGTAGAATTGCACAGGCAGTGAAGAGAGCACGTCATTTGGCGTTACTTCCATTTGTTACTGACATGATGAAATAATAAGGAGGAATAGTATGGAAATTATATTAAAAGAAGACGTAGTAAATTTGGGTTATAAGAACGATGTCGTAACTGTTAAGTCTGGTTATGGTCGTAACTTCCTTATTCCTACAGGAAAAGCGGTTATTGCTTCTCCGTCAGCAAAGAAAATGTTGGCAGAAGATTTGAAACAACGTGCACACAAGTTTGAGAAAATTAAGAAAGACGCAGAAGAAGCTGCCGCTAAACTTAAAGATGTATCTCTTACAATCGCTACTAAAGTTAGCTCTACGGGAACAATCTTTGGTTCTGTAACTAATATTCAAATAGCAGATGCACTTAGCAAATTAGGTTTTGATATTGATAGAAAAATTATTTTTGTTAAGGATCCGGTTAAAGAAATAGGTTCTTACACTGCCACAATAAAAATTCATAAAGACGTTTCTGTGGAAATTCCTTTTGAAGTCGTTGCAGAATAATAATTTCTCTTTTAGAGATAAATAAAAAAAGAAGAGGCTGTTTCGTTTGCGAGACAGCCTCTTCTTTTTTTATTTATATTAAATCCCACAGGCTTAAGAGGGATCAGTTTATATTCTTGGGGGATACTAGTTAAAAGTTTATCTTTGCAGAATGAAAAAAAAGATCGATGACCCGACCCCCTTTGATATTTTAGGCATGTTTTTACCTTCAGGCCTGCTAGATTATTTTGATTTAGTCAACAGTGAATCCTTGGAAACCTGTTTTATTCTGTTCCTTGAAGAGAAAAATCTTGTTC
>JAATGU010000100.1 GCA_015654535.1 Bacteroidales bacterium | reverse complement strand
TCCATAAGAAGCACTTGTATACAAACTTCCCGCCCTCATTCCGGATTTTCATTAGATCTAAGCCAGACCTTTGAAAAATTGTTTAATGAACTAGTCTTATAGATAAACAACTTCTAGTTTTTTAAAATGAGACAGCAGCTTTTTTTATAGAAACTTTCTGTCTTTATAAGGAATAATCATTTAAAGGTTTCTTATACAATTAAAAAAGGTTTACTGAAATGTTATCAATAAACCTTTTTTGTACTTAGCATCTAAGATGTTTTTCAATTCTTATTCTATTCTTTTTATTTACGAGAACGACATACCTCCGTTGATATCAATATTAGTCCCGGTGATATAATCCGATTCGTCGGAAGCAAGGAATACAACCAAATCAGCTACATCGTCAGCATCTCCTTCGCGACGAAGTGGATAGATACCTTTCATGCGTTCACGATTTTCGGGTGTATTGAACCTGTCGTGAAATGAAGTGGCAATAGTTCCTGGAGCCAAGGCATTTACACGAATTCCGTTAGGACCAAGTTCTTTAGCCATGGAGCGTGTGAAAGTCATAACTGCGCCTTTGGCAGTGGCATATAATGAAGCACCCGGACCTCCTCCATCGCGGGCTGCCAGCGATGAAAAATTCACTATTGAACCGCCTTTAGCCATATATGGAATTACTTCGCGTGTACATAACCAACAACTCTTCATGTTTACATCCATGAGTAAATTATACCAGTTTTCATCTTGCTCGGTTATTTGCTTTCGTCCGCAAATACCTCCAACCACATTAACGAGTATATCAATTTTTTGGCCGAATGCATTCACTCCAGTATCAAAAAAACGCTTTACTTCGTCTGCTTTTGTCATATCACCCTGAACAATAACACCTTCAGACCCTGCTTGCTGAACCCTTTTTAGGGTTTCCTGTGCATCTTCTGGGTTTTCAAAATAGTTGATTACTACTTTTGCTCCTTCTGAAGCTAGTTTTACTGAAATTGCACGACCCAAATCGCGTGCTCCACCTGTTACGATGGCTACTTTACCATTAAGTTTCATAATCTTAGTTTCGTTATACTCTTCATTTGAGAGAGATTTCTATTGTAAATACATTATTTTTTGAGAATTATCGAGTTGTTATTTTATTTGTTCTATTTTACCGACAGTGAGAAAAACTGATAACAATGACAGTGGAACCAGTGCAGCAAGTAAGCCAAATAATAAAGGCCAACTTTCAATTTGCCCAGCAAAGAGAATAGCTAAAATAGTTCCAAGTACAGCGGCTGCTCCACCAAGTCCAGCCAACGAACCAACTGATTTTCCGCAATGTAAATCACTGGGTAATGTCTGGATATTAACAATGGTAAATTGAAATCCGCCCAAAACAAATGCCATTAGAATAACTGCTAATACAGCATTAGAGGCCATAACGGAGGCAATTACAGATGGAACAATAATGGCTCCACCTAGTAACATAGCTGCTTTCCTGGCTCTATCAACTGTAATGCCTCTCTGGATCAAATATCCTGAGAACCAACCTCCTGAAATACTACCAACCATGGCTCCGACGTATGGGATCCAAGCAGAAAATGCCAGCTCTTTAATATTCAACTGAAATTCTTCCACTAAATACATGGGCAGAAAGGTGACAAACATCCACCATATAGGATCTAAAAAGAAACGGCCTAAAATTACAGAGTAATTTTTCTTATTTGAAAGTAATTCACCCCAGCTTTTTCCTTGTTCGTTTGTAACTTTGGCTTCAGGTTGTCCACTCAAAATGTATTTTTGTTCTTTTTCTGTTATCCATTTGTGTTCTTTCGGTCCTTTTTTATTGATAATAGTCCATGGAATAATCCACAGTAGTCCCATTCCACCGACAACAATAAATGTAATTTTCCAACCCAATGAAAGATAAAGCATTAGGATTACGATAGGAGCTAATATGGAACCGATGGATGCTGCCGCACCAAAAAGTCCTTGAGCGAGAGCACGTTCCTTTTGCGGGAACCACTCGGCGTTGCTCTTAGTAGCTCCTGGCCACGGTCCGGCTTCGCCTAAACCAAGCATCATTCTGAAACCTGTAAGTGATATTTTACCATGTGCTAGGGAAGTGAGCGCATCAGCTGCTCCCCAAATAAATACAGATACGACGAATCCGTATTTTGTCCCTATTTTATCGTATAGCTTGCCCGAGAATAGTTGACTGATCCCATAAGCTATCATAAAGAAAATTGTTATTTGTCCCAGCAAATCTTTTGCTTGCCTTGAAGCTACTTCAGGAGTTGTGTTTATGTCAATAAGGCCTAAATCATAGGCTATTCCTTGACGGTTTACAACTGTTTTTCCATTGTTTTTGAATGATATCCGTGAGCCTTTCTGGGTTATCTCATCACCTTTTGCCGAAACCAAGCGATAGGTATCATTCTGAACCAAATATTCAGCTTGATTTATATCTCTTGATGTATTAATTTTGTCGACCAGCTTATATTCAATATTGGTTACCCACATGTAGTTGAGAGTCCCTCTATCCAAATAATTTATGATGGTAATGAGCATAATCAGTCCAATAATCCACCAACGCAATCCTTTTATTTTCATCCTTTATTTCTTTAAAAAATCTTCACGCATTGGGCTGAATACATCAATTAGTATCCCCTCTTCCAAACAGACTGCTCCATGCGGGGCATCTGGTTCAATATAAAATCCATCACCAGCTTTCAATATTTTTTTTTCATCGTTTATTATTACTTCAAATGTACCGCTTACAACATAGGACGTTTGTGAATGAAAATGTTCGTGAACAGATCCAACTGCTCCTTTTTTAAACATGACTTTTGCCATCATCAGTTGTCCATCGTAGCCCATAATTTGGCGAATTACACCTTCACCTGCATTTTCCCAAGGAAGATCTGAAGTAATAAGAAAATTTGCACTTTTTGTTTTCATAATAATATTGTTATTTCATATATTTTTTAAAATAATAGTTCCCTTTAAATGAAATGTTTTTACTGTCAATAATGGTTGAATGTACTTTGTTGTCGCCAAAATTGCTGTTTACTGTTATCATTAAAAATGATTTATTAGTTTTTGTCTGTATACGTACTACAGTGAATTCATGATCGTCCTTTAATAGTTCTATTTTAGCAATTGAGGTTTGATAGTTGACGGTAACCTCTTTCGATAAATCATATAATCCATGTGGTTCGATAATGGATACGAAAGTGTGTTTTTTTACATTAGGCTGCCGAATCATGAAACAAGGTTCGTAACGTAGGTTGAAGTCAGGATCGCCTGCACCAATTCGTGTCATCATGAATTGTGAATTTGTATTACTAATTGTGGCGATACTATAAAACCTGTTCCCGTTTACCCAAGTGAAAGAAGTGTTGGATTTGTCCGTTTTAGCGGTTGCTTCAAGCCAAAGGTGCTGATAACCGTTTTTTGTTCCAAGAGCTTTAAGTTCGGTTGTGTACTTCTGATAATCTAAACTAGTTGAGACCATTTGCCCTCTGTAATAGAACGGAAAATCAAGTGAATGAACTGAATCTGAGTTTACTCTGAAAATGTCAATTGTAAATGGGAACTCAAAATCTTCATTCTTTATCAAAGCTGTTGTACGTTGCAATTGTACACCTTTGTAAGCATTGTTTTCGACTCCCGAAACAATCTGAAAATCTGAATTAGTTAAATTACTATATTGAATGTCTGAATGATATGTTGATGAAACTTTCATGTTTGCATCAAAATGACTGGTTTCATCTACCGTAACAGTGTTGTGAGCTATGGTTTGCATTCCCCATGAGTAGTTTTCTTTGGTATAATGACCGGCATTTTTCGGTTCGATGTTCAGAAAACGTACTGCTCCATAGTCAGGTAAAATGTTGTTCCCATTATCGTAGAGTACAATTGAAAGTTTATCATAGTGCCCATGTGATAATCCATGCGAAGTGGCTTTAAAAGTAAGACAAGTTTGTTTATCAGGCTCTCCGGCTCTTAGGATTGCAATTCCACCTTCGTCACCGTTCTGACCATCACGTAACAATAATGAATGATATGTGAATGGTTTGATCTTATTTTTTTTCAATGCTTTGGCAGCAGCAAGTCCGGCGTCGGAAACAACAAATGACTCTTGTTGACGGGCGATGTCCAGTAATGAAGTATTAGCGGGATCGTTTTTATAAGCAATGTCAACTGCATAAACAATTTCCTGTGTTTTATAAGTTTTAGTCAATGCGTCGTTCAGAAAGAAAATTTCACCGTTGTAAGCACATTGGACCAACGTATTTACAGCTTTTAGCAAGATACTGTCACGATAGCTAAAAATATTCAATTCTGGCTGCTTATTTTGAATAACCTGTGCAAAAGTCATGAACGGCCAAATTGCATATCGCTGATAATAGGGCCCTTCGGTATAATATCCGTCGGGTGAAAAAAGAACATCCAACTGACGGATAAATCCTGTTTTACCGTCTTTGTTTGATCCGTAAAGTGCTCTGTCAACAAGCTCTTTATTTCCCATTACGTAACCAATCATTCCTACTGCCGCAGTGGCCCAGGTTCCGTGATTATGCATTTTATTAAAGACAGCATAGTTTTTTGAGTTCCCATTCGAAATAAATTCAGCCATTGGATAAAATAGATTCTTTTCGATATAGGAGCGATCTTTTTCATTGATAAAATTGTAGACGCAATCATAAGCATTTGCTGTGTGTACTAACCAAACCGCATCGTTCAATGCTTGCCAGAATATTTTTCCTGGTGTATCCGATTTTACAGCAGGGTGTAAGCCCAGCGTAGGATACATTTGCGCATATTTCATAAGCATATCACGTACAAATTGTGCATATTGAGTCCTTCCGGTGATTTGATAAAGAGTACCAGCTGCACTCATTTCGTAATAATTGTTCTTGTGCTTTTCGTGTGTATAACCACCACCTCCATCCTTGGGAATGGGAACAATAATATCGGATTTTAAAGCTTCATCTGCAATCTTTTTAAGTTCGTCGACCGATTTGTCAAATGTAGGATATTTGCCCAATGACGATTTAATTTCTTTTACTCCTTTAGGTGTAAGAAATAATCCGGGATGTTGTTCGGCATGCAGTATTGCAAGCGGGTGAAGTAAAATAAGTATCAGAATAAGTGTTTTTGTTTTCACGATATGGTAACTTTATGATTTTTATAAATTGATTCTGAGTTCTTCTTTTTATTGAATAAAGTTTATGATCCTTAATTGGTATGCCAATCTTGTCTTGCAAATATACAACAATAAATTGGTTCACCAAATTATTTTATTTAAATTGAATGTATCTTATGCAATAGTTTTGTACGGTACGAATGAATATATGGATTAATATATAATTTTCTTTATTGCTTGATTTCCGTTATTGCTACGAAACCGGAGAATGTAAATCCCTTTTTTTGATAATGCGATTTTTGAAACTCCTTGATTTAAAATATGTTGAAATACACATTTTCCGGTTATATCGAAGATATTGAGTAAACCGGATTCGGTAATTTCAGATATAATCTGATTATTCTGAACAGAAATGCTGAATTCCGTTGATTCTGATTGTAGATGGATACCTGTGTTTGGATTACTGAAAAAGCTAGCTCCAACAGCTGTTTTGGAGGGCATTGTTCTCGACAGAATTCCCAATAGTTGACTCGATCCAGGTAATTTAGTCGTATTTTCCCGATTGCGTCCTCTGATATCCATCAATATTATATTGTTGTATTCGCTAGTAGCATAGTTTAATAGTGCCGAACCAAATGTCGGTTCATACATATTGGTTGTGGTTCCGACCAGAGTCATTTTGGCATCTTTTTCAGTAATAACTTGCATTGATGTATAATAAAAGTTTGAATATTTTCCCTGATTCATCAAATTGTTTTTCCAGCTTACATCCATCGACGAAACATTTGTTTGTTCAATGTTCACATTTGTGTATGACGTTGTTGAATTATAAATATGATTATGAGCAATTATGGAATTGATAGGAGGCAAAGTACAAGTTGAGCTACTATTGTAATTAATATTAAACGATTGACTGCAATCCACCATGGTATTGAATGCTACCAAAGTATTTTTTACCTGAAAATATTCACTTAATGCTGAATTTTCTTTTCCTCGAACCATGCAAAGTGCAGCTCGGTAACCCGATCCTCGTAATTTCTCAAAATAATTATTGTAAACCATGTGATTTTCGCCAATAATGCGAATTCCACCAGATTCGGGGACTCCATTTCCGAAAAAATAATTTCCATCTACAATGCAATCATTCCCATGACGGAGAGTAAGCATTCCTTCACATTCTAAAAAAAGATTATTTCGGTAAATATTTCCACAAGATTTATTAGAAATAATCTCAATTTCACCATTACATTTTTCAAAGAAATTTCCTTCTACTGTAACTGCTGCTGTGGTCATCGACGTATTACTGTCGCCAATCCGGATAATTTCCTGTCCGTTGAGTTCTTTTCCCGAAGAGTCTAAATTGGAATTTCGATAGCCAAAATAATTGTTTGAAATGATGTGATTTACTGTAACTCCACTTTGTAACCAGACCACTAGTAATGTTCCCGAATTATTTTTATTTTCGAAAGAACACTGATCTACTACATTATTAGTACCATATAAAGAAATCCATTTATTGTCAACCATATTATCTATAGGATTATAATTTGCAATAGCAGAATTAATTAATTTGCAATTTGTTGCCAGTTCGGAAGATGAAGTTCGAAAAGAAATAACATCAGAGCCGCTTAAAGTTCCATTTTTGAAATATAGCCCTGATATTTCGATGTATTGTCCTGAAAAAGCTAATCGGGATGTTCCGTTGAGTAGCACTTTTCCTGCTGTTTCTGCGAGAAGAACAATCGGTTGGTCAGCCGTACCGTTTGCCTTTAACGTAATGACTTGATCTGTCCAGGTACCGTTTTTTATTACAATGGTATCACCGGCAATCCACTTTTTATTATTGATTTCAGTTGCCGTAGTCACTATAGTTCGTTTGGCGCTAAGTGAGTTACAGCAGAGCAAGAGAAGTAAGGTGAAAAAAATATTTTTCATATCATTTTTTTTGAAAACAAGGGTAATTATTTCTATTTTACCCTTGCTCAAATTAGTCGTAGTGTAGAGCAACTACATATCTATCGCTGTATCATCGATTATTTAATTTCTACTTTACCAGATACAACTTTACCGTTGTTATCGATAAAGCGAACAATGTATAATCCTTGATTAAGTGAAGTTTCCAATTTCCCTGTTATCTTTGAAGAAAGCACTTCACTACCTGTCAAGTTGTATATTGTTACATTTCCTATACCATTGATCACTATTGTTTTACCATAAGAATATATACTATTATCATCTATATTTATCTGTTTAGTGTCGGTCCCTACTCCTAAAAGTACAGCATCCCAGGATTTTCCAATACGTATTCCTCCAACTTGAGCACCTATACCACGTTGGCGTAAATTTATTCCTAAACCGGCTGTTAAGCCATAATCAGTTGCTACATCAGAAGCAATTAATTTATTTGTTTGTTCAGCTTCAGTTTTCGATAAATCAGGATCGATATACAATGAAATAATATCATTATCATCTCCCTCAATTGTTTCGTAACAGAATACGAGTAAATGATTAATTTCTGTAGCCAATGTCAGTCCGGGAATCGATGTTGATTCAATATATTGACCTGCCGTGCTTGAATTTTTTGATAACGCTAGAAATAAATTATCGCCTGCCGTATTTACTTTTGCAAAGATTCTACCACGTGTACTACTGGAGGTCTTCGACCCCTCGTAAGTGAAAAAGTCACGATATGAGCGATTGCTATGTTGAGAAATATTTACCATAAAAGCGGTATATATTTTTTCTCCAGCAACTGCCTTAAGTGTATCATTTTCAAATTTAATGACTTTTGTCGAAATTCGTTGAGTAGCCGAAGTGGTCCCTACCACTGAGTCTAGTTCGGCAACATTACCGATATTAGATCCGTAATACCCAGTGTAGAATAAAGCTCCTTCACTAATTTTCGGACTAACTCCGTAAGCCTCAGTCGCTTTTAACGACACATACCAGTTGTTATAGCCTTCTAAATTTCCACCGACATTTGCCGTTTTAAAGTTTTCAACAAAGACCTGTGCGTTTAGCGACATTGCAGTTACGCACAACAAGGAAAGGAGAATAGATTTTTTCATAATGTCTCATTTTTTTAGTTAAACGAAAATAAATAGATGTTTAATAAAGTATATAATTATCGGTTTTCTCATTAGGAAGTAAATATTTATAATACATTTTTTTATAAATGGGGCTTGATAGAAATGAATCTGCTCTGTACAAAAGCCAGCAGAATTCTTTTTGAGTTTTTTCCCAATCTTTTATTTGTTTGTAAGGAAAATCGGTAACCGGTTTCCCAAGATAAGGAATCAAAAACTCAATGGATTTTGTTATACTACGACCATCAACTGACTTAGCATTAAATAAATCAATATTCAGTGTCTTGGCCATATTACACATGTCGATAATATGTGTGAGATTGAAAATCGAATAGCTAAAAGCTGTTGTTCTTGCTAATTCCAGCGGTTGTGAACCATTGGTCTCTATTTGTTTAAAGAGACGACGTTCAGGAAATTCGTTGATGAACTTTTCAGCGATGTCATTTTTTCCTACAAATAACGCAAAGCGAACTACCTGAACATCGAATGCAACGCCGTGATTATTTTTTGCACTAAATTCCTCTCTGCCTATTTCAGACGTGAGTAACCAGTCAAGATAAATAGTAAACCATTCATTAATTGCCTGCTTTTCATTTTTTGTATATTCTGGTGAATTTTTCAACAGTTCAACGCCATCCAACATTTCAACAAACGAATAAGTATCCAGTATACCTTCACCGCGTCCTTTTCCTTTGTTTCGCCCTGGAATAGTTTGTCCGAAATTCATGTTCGGATTCATTTTCGTATCTTTATCAACGAACCATTTTTTTAAATTTTCAATAGCTTTAACAGCATATTTTTCGTTCGAAGTTAAGTGATAAGCCAGCGAGAGTGTGACCACGCTTCTGGCAAAAATGCTCAATGGGATACGGTCGAGTTTGTCAATTTCTGGATTCACTACTCCATCTTTTCTGATATACGGAAGTTTATTAGCCGTTTCTGGATTTGGCCACCAATAACGTCCCATACTCATATAATCGTGTTTGTCTCCACTAGGTGGGGTCATTTTTTTATCGACTACGGTTACAATCGTTTTAGTTAATTCTTTATTTGCATCCCTAATCACTATTTTTGCAGCTTCTGATGTTAGATCTTTTGCCTGATTTAGGCTTATCAGATTCCATATTCTTGGTTGAGCTTGCATATTCCAAACTGAAATAATCAAGGCAAGAAGGGTTATTTTTTTTTTCATTTAGTCGAATTTTAAATAAATTATTGAAACTCAATAAGATTAATTGTTAATTATCGATGATTCGTAATTTTGAGATTTTACTCCAGCCGAAATCAATTCAAAATTATCTGTTCTGAATGGCGATGCCGGAAAATTTGCACTGTTTTTAAGATTCCCTTCTGTCCAGTTAGACCAACCATATCGAACTGCTACTGGATTTGTAATTTTTCCTGCCGAAACAATAACTTTATTATTTTTAATCACTGCTTTTGCAGGTATAAAATGCCGATTTTTTCCACAAATAGTGAAACCTTTTAATTCGCCGTTAGCTATTAATCCTTTGTAAATAAAGTTAAATGAAAGAATCACTTTATTTTGTTTTATTTTTAAGCTTTTATATACAGGCCCGGAGTGAGGTACTTTTATTCCATAAACGGTATTGAATGCACAAGCTGCTAAACGTTCACCAACCGGTTTTTTGTTAGTCGGGTGAATAGTGTTTTTCTCACCGATATCAATAGTTACTACCATGCTGGTGTTCTTTACTTTTTGCCAGGTGAGCAGTTGCGCTTCACGAAGCTCTGCCCACATTGGCTTGGCTCCGTAAGTGGGATGATCGTAGTTAGCCAACTGAACAAAAAGGAATGGTAGATTTGGATTTTTGAAGTCGTTTCTCCATTCGTTGATCAAAGCAGGGAACAATGTGCGATATTGTTCGGCGCGTGGAGCATTAGCTTCGCCTTGGTACCAGATTACGCCTTTAGCTGTGAATGGAATGATACGTTTCAGCATGGTGTTGTACAAGCCATACGGACGTTTATAGTGACGATAGCCCATTGGTTCTTCGGGGCGGATTGATTGTTTGTACCCCGTTTTTACTGAATCAAAATATTGACTCAACTTTTTTTCGTACATGTTATACAATTGGTCATATTTCTTTTTCCCAAGATTATTCACGTAGTTTTCATAAGCCTTTACAATTGGTGCATGATTTGAGTCTTTCAATAAGCTTTCACGGCTCATCCAGACTTCGGCTGCTGTACCGCCTTTGTAACAGCATATTATGCCGACAGGAACATTCAGTTTCTCCTGTAATTGTTTCGCAAAAAAGTAGGCTACTCCCGATATTGATGCTACATTTCCGGTGGTTGCAGTCCGCCAGTTCATATCACCACGCGTACGGTCACCTTCATAAGTAATTATAGGAACGAGTACAAATCGGATATTTTTATTGGTTGCATTGGCAATGTGTTTTTTTGCTCCGTCGGTTTTTTCTAGAGTCCATGCCATATTTGATTGCCCTGCGGCAATCCATACTTCGCCAACATACACTTCGTTTAATGTTATAGTATCTTGTTGACAGATAACGCTCATTATGTACGGACCTCCAACTTTAAGAGACGATAAAGTAAGACTCCACTTACCATCATTTTCTGTTATTGTGCGATATTTTTTTCCTTGAATTGTAATTGATATTGGTGCTGAAGGAGTTGATGTACCCCAAACGGAGACTTTTGAATTGCGCTGCAAAACCACTCCTTCACTGAAAAGTTCTCCGAGTTTAAGTTTTTGGGCTTCGGAGTTGACTGCAAAAATCAAACTCAATAAGATAATAAAAAATCTGAATTTCATTGCAATGATTTTTTAATTGTTAGTTTATTAGAAATTTTATAACGGATTCATTACGTGAACTTGTAACTTTTACAAGAAAGAGTCCTTTTTGATTAATTTGAAAATTATTATTTTGTGTATTAAACACTTCTTTTCCCATAAGATTGAAAACTCGTGTAATTGTATTTTCGGTTGAATGAATTATTACTCGATTTCCGGTAAGTTCGATGTCCATCTCGTTTCTTTTTACCTTAGAATCAATCCCCGCTTGGCTATTATTGATTACTTCCGAAAGAAAAGTGATGATTTCGTGCTCCATTTGATCGTTGTAGGTATCTGTAAATCCACCATGACCGCCACCAGGAACGGTTGTGAACATATTTTTTACACCTGCTTTTTGCAAAGCGGCTTGCAGCGTAACCGACTGACTGTAAGGAACTGTTGGATCAGCATCTCCATGAATAATGTAAGTAGGTGGTGTATTGGCATTGACTAATGACGCTGGTGAAATAGATTGAATAAATACCTGATCGCTGGCATGTGAACCTAACCAGTTGACTAATGAAGTGTAAAACATAAAATCATTTAAATAGGATGGACCATATTTATCGATAACAGCTAATATTTTTATTTCACCGGTATATGGCTCACAATCATTATCATACATTTTATTGTTTTGTAGATAACCAGCAGTTAAAGCCAGATGACCTCCAGCTGAACCACCCTGAAATATGATTTTGTTTTTATCAATGTTCAATTCTTGGGCGTGATGGAGTAAATAAATCATGGCGCCTCTCACATCTTCAACAGCAGCTGGAGCTGTTGCTTCTCCTGTCATCCGATATTCAACATTGGCTACGGCATAACCTTGTTTAAAATACATGTTGAAGTCGCTTTGTTCCTCTTTCGAACCATGATTCCAACCGCCGCCATGCATATTAATCACTACAGGAACTGAAACAGTTACATCGGTAGGATAATAAATATCCATACGACAATTAAGGCTATTCACGTTTTTATACATTACATCAATCAAAGCCTTGTAATTTGATGGATAAGCAACTGTTTTTAGAGTTTGAAAACCGACAGAAATGTTTTTCGATAAATTACTGATGTTTCCTTCTTCGGCAAAGGCGCCTGCCGAAACTGTAAGGCTATAGTTTTTATTAATCGATGGCGTCCCTGTTAGAGTGACTGGTATTGTCACCACATTTGCCAAAATTCTGCAATTATCCAGTGGTATGGAAACTCCGTTGAGAAAAATCGCCCCATCTGCTTTCACAATATTTTTGTTGAAAGTAAGAGTTATTGTTTTCTTTAAATTGGAAAAAACAACTTCACCTTCCGATGGTGATGAGCTAGTTAACGACAGATCAATTGTTTCTTGAAGTGTGCGCGTAAGCACCTTATAGATATTTAGAATACTGCTTGTATTATTGGCAATGCATAATTTTGTTTCTGTATTTCGCACAAGCGGAATGGTATAAATACTGTCGGGCGTTTTTCGAGTAATATATGTACCAATTGTTTGCCATTGATTATTTACCCATTCATCTAATCTGAAAGAATTTCCGGCTGTTCCGGTTAGTGCATGGATTTCGACTTCTCCAACGTTTTTTAATACTGGGAATTCAAAAGTTCCTCCTTGCGAACTCCGATCAACCACTATCCGGTTTTTGTGTGTCTCACCAGCCGGACAAACCATACTTCCCGTATATAAAAATGCTTTTACCAGATTAAATCCATTAATGGTCGAGGAAGGATAGCCCCCCGTTTCATAAGAGGTTTTCGCAGGTATTCCCCATGTTATTCCATCACCAAAATTGGTGTAAATTTTGTCTATAGAATTAGATGAATTTGATGTCGAAGTGGTATATTTTGTAAGTTCAATGTCATCAATGACAAACCAGCCCACATTCGTGTAATTGGGATTGGTTGAAGGGATAGCATAAAAAATGATTTTAAAATTTGCACTTTTTTCTTTAACGGGAACGGATATTTTTAAGAATCCAGAATTCACTGTATATTTTGGAAAATCTATTGTATTATAGGTTCTTATTATTGTAGTATCATTTCCAATAATCTTACCAACGTATAGGTTCATATAAGTTAAATCCGAATTTTTTGAAACATAGAATGAAAGTGTATCGGCACCTGTTACCTGCGGACTGATTAAATTATTGTTGTATATTCCCGAGGTGGTTGCATCAAATTTGGCTGCATAGGTATTGGAAAATGTAAGATCTGTGTGATTTACTGATTTTGTTGAACCACATTGTCTGATCCAACCTAAAGGCGTTGAACTTGCAAAACCTTCCTGAAAATGATATTCTACCGCATTCAAAAACGTGGTACTGATTAAGGTTAATAATAATGTTAAGAATATTTTTATCATTTTTAAATGATTTAGATTTATATGTTTCTTTATTTATTTCTTTCTTATAATAATTTTTGAATAGAAGATATAATATTTCTATTTTCTTATTTAGAAACCAGTTTTATACAATGCCTTTCACCAGAGAAATCTATCACGCAAAGCAAGACTCCTTTCGTGGAACATTTAATTTCTATAGTGGAGATCCCGGGTTCGGCACGTTGTTGTATCTTTTGTATTTCTTGTCCACATGCATTATACAGAGCTATTGTTATCTTTGTAGCAGTATTAACTGAGATGGAAAGTTGTGTGCTTTCCATAAATGGATTTTGGGAAACTTTTAAATTGTTTTCCGCAATAGGAGAGGAAACAGCTGTTGTGCTCTTTTCATACTTGAATAATTCAGCAGCTGTTGGTCCTACATATTGATCATCCCACGGTCCGTTTACAATTTCAGAGGTAGAGTTATATTCGTCTGCTCCGATATCACGAATGCCAATCGCTGGTTGACCTTCAAAATCTTTTATAACTGATTCATAACCTAGTGAAGCATTTATCGCAGGACTTCCAGAATTTAATTTATAAATTTCATAAGGAGTTTGTTGCTCACAATTTTGACCGTATGCCCTACACGATGTTTTAACGAGTTTCGGATCCGTGTTTTTTATCTGAGAATCATTTATTCCGCTTAATCCCAAGCTTGCTGTTTCAGTGGGGAACATAATATTATTATTAAAACTTACGCCAGCTAGTGAAGTTGTACTGAATGATTTAATGAAAGGGTTTTCTGTTCCGATTACTATATTGTTTGCGATAGTACAGTTTTTCGGAGCTAAACTATATTGTCCGCTATTCTCAAAACCAATTTCAATGTTTGACTTATTATTAACCAGTGTATTGAATGCAAAAACAGTGTTCTCTGGCAAAAAATGACTGGAATTACTAGTGGATGTATTTGTTACATCTCCATTCGTGAGTGTACAAGCGGCATCCCATTTATTTCCGGTGAGCCCTTCAAAATAGTTATTTATTATTCTATGATTTAATCCATATACTCTTACTCCACCACAACCGATTAAGTTTGATTCATAAGTAGCAGTTTTTCCATCTCCAAAAATAAAATTGCTTTCTACTACACTATTATTACCTTGTCGAAGGCAAATCGTTCCTAAACAACGTCTGAAAGTATTATTGCGAATTGTATCCTTGCAACTTTTTACCGAAACAATTTCGGGATCACCGTCACAATCCTCAAACAGATTATTTTCAACAACAGTAAATGCGTCTAATTTACATAAATCTGATACACCGATACGAATCGTTTCTTTTTCATTAGCAACGCGTGGTGTGTTGTCTCGGAAAATATTGTGATCGATACGGTCATGCTGGGAAATTGCTGGAATCGTTCCGTGACTTCCGTCAATGATGATCCAGGCACCCTGATCATATTTTCCCTCTAAAAGATTATGATCAATGCGATTGTCATGACTATTACAAATTTCATTTTCCCAAATATCACCCACTGTAATCCATTTTGAAGTTTGTGTGCTTGTCAGTGTTTTCATCTTCATCCAGTTTCGAGTGATACGGATATTGCTACATCCTTCCATTTTAAAAATGGTACTCACGGGTTCAAGATTGAAATAAAATCCTTCATAAGTAACATAACTTTGATTAGATAACGTAAATGTTGATGCTCCGATTATTATAGCTCCGTGGAGTTTTTTTGATTTTATTATAATCGGTTTCGTTGCCGAACCTCCACGTGCTACTTTTACACCTCCAAGATTATAATTACCGTCCATCACCAATATAGTATCTCCCGGATTCATTGCAGCCAATGCATCTTTGAATTGAGTCGCAGTTGAAACTGTATGAGTTGTTGAGGGAGTTTGAACCTCAGAGATATTTGCACTAATTATCATGTTTTCGTTTACAACGAAAGTAACCGGGTTGGTGGAGCCTGATAAACTGCCTGTCCAACCGTTAAATTGATAACCGGACTGGATGGAAAGTTGAGCTGTAACAGTGGTCCCATTATAATATGTGGTTTGTTGAGGCTGTAATATAATTGTTCCTCCAATCGGCTGATTTACATTTATTGTTGACTGATCAGGTGGGTTTTGAGTATCAATGATGACTGTAGCTCCGAGAGAAATGTTTTTATCAACTATAAATGTTTTAGGATTTTCGGTACCGGATAGATCTCCGGTCCAACCTGTAAATGTGTAATGTTCAGGTACTGATATAAATGCCGTAACTTGATCGTTTATCTGGTAACTGTTTTTTGAAGGATCAAGTGTAATGATCCCGTATGAAGGTTGAGTGACACTGATAGATCTCTCAGTTGACGATTCCTGAAATATAATATCTGTAATCGGAGTTGAACCTATATACATATTGTCGATGGCTATATCGCTTGTCCCGCTACCCATAGAGAATCGAATTGCATGATAATCAAATTGTGTTGCATTATTTTTAATTTCTCTAAATGCAAAAACTTTATCTAATATTACTCCATTAATGGCTATCTGGTATTTAGCTCCTCCATTATCAATTTTAATAGAAATTCTTGTCCATGTATCTATTGAATATGTTGGCTGAGTGGTCCAACCAGAGCTTCCATCATATACTTTTATTTTTCCTGAAGTCAGAAAATCAAGCATAAAGCTACGATGCGTGTTTGTTTCCAAATCATAACCAGTGATTGAAAGTGAAGTTTGAGGTATATTTTTCAATTTAATCTGAAAATCCAGATAAACATCACCTGCTAATGCTTTAGTATTGGATGCATATGCAATATGATCGATTTGTAAAGCCGTTGTGTTTGAAAATATTCTTAAAGCTTGATTCCCTTCATTAATATAATCGCTTTGAGTTACTATTTCAGCATTCCCAGAAGTCACTTTCCAGTTATTTTTATTATTTACTGACCCCACACTATACCCATCGGTACTTTCGAAAGAGGTATTAATAACTGTTTGAGATTGAATTTTAACTAAACTCAAAGTAGCCAAAAAGAGTAAAATGATATGTTTAAAATGGAATTTCATGTATTAATATTTTATGTATGGTTCTTTATTTTTATGCAATTTGATTCTATATTCTTGAGAGAAAATAAGTATTTCTCAAAAAATATTTGGTTGACCAGTTTATTGGTTGACCAAATATAGCATGTCCATGCATAATAAAAAAATTATTTAAATATTTTTTTTAGAAATGTGTTCTAAAACATAGGATTGGTATACCAAAATTGTTATGCATTTACTATCACTTCTAAAAAATGCCGAAAACATAATTATTGTAGTTGAATTTTCTGGTATTTTAATGGAATATTATTCATACTTGTTATCTAAAAGTGACCATAAGAGTGGTTAAAAAATGATGAATTTTACAGCTTCCTTTTTATTTTCCGTAATTAATTGGACAAAATAAACTCCGGTTACCAAATCACTATAATGAATTGTTTTTTGGAATATACCTTTTTCTTGGTAGGTATTAGTGACCAATGGCTTTACTATTTGACCATTTATATTACAAATGTTAACCTGAATATTTTCTGCTTTCTGCAAGAGGTATTCAATATTTATATTTTTTGTGATTGGATTCGATGAAACTTTTAATTCAGACTGTTCTATTTCCGAATATGTTTCAATACCGGTCATCATTTCTTCTGAAATTGAAAAATCGTCAAAGCGTAACGATTCATCCCGCAAGTCCTGCGAATTAAGCAGGCTTCGGTATATCCCCCATTTAGGCCTTATAAAATAATTATCTGAGCGTATAGTCATCAAATCATCATTGATATATGATAAGATTGTAGTATTGTCACTTACTTTCTTTATCGAAATAGAATAACTTCCATGTAAATTATTTATTTTTATTTTCTCTATAACTTCCACCCATTTACCTTCAAGTAAAGACAAATTTGCAGTTTTAACTTTGGTTGTATTGTTATGTATAAGTTCAAGTTTGTTTGGAGATCCTTTTCTAACGGTAAGTGTAAAAATCGGATCATCATCGTCACCTCCTACTGCTTTTATTTGGTGGATATGCGTAAAATTTGTAGAAGGTTGAAATCCTATCGGTATTTTAAATTTCCATTTATAGATGACGGTTTCACCAGTAACCCCTTTCAGATTATCAGGTGATGGTTCGTAGGTTTTTATTTCAACTCGCTGTCTGTCGAAATTAATACAGCGATCATTATCGGGTGTTACATGAATATAAAATTCAAAAACATATTTATTCAAATCAGCATCCCAAACCTCAGCAATATGCCGTCCAAATTCAGGATGAATACACTCTGGATTTTCTACAGCTGTATTTCCGGGAGCTAACACACTATTGATTAATTCGTAGGTATTTCCTGGTCCATCTGCTTTAAGTACAACTTGCGAATATAAGTGTAGATGCCCTAAAATAAGAATTATCAGAATTAGCCTTAATTTGTAGCTTTTTAATATTATCATGATATGTATCTTTATTTTTAGTTATTTTCTGTGTTAATTGAAAACAACGACAGAACAATGCTGAGATAAATTAATATTACTTCATAGTTTGATTAACGTAATCCTATATTTTCTCCGTCAGTACCTTTTTTGATTAAAGTTGCTTTTTTTGATAAAACAAAACTTTTTTTCTCAAATTGAGGATTGATTAGCATTAAGTTTTGTGATTTTGCTTCGTTTTCAATTTTTGGGCTGACACAGTTGTTTATACAGCAGTTCGATATAGAGTTTTTTGTTCCTGAGAGTCTGACTAAAGTTTTGGCACTAGAATTGTTGAATATTGAATTGTTGATTGAGACGTTTACAATACCAGTTAACTTTAGTATAGTTTGTTTTTCGGCATTTGCCACTTCATTGAATACGCAGTGATTTATTGAAAGTAAACCACCTAAAGTTGATTCGTCATTTCCGCCACGATAATAGTCAATTATGTATTGCGTAAATTTATTAAAAATAGTATTTTCGAACAGTACGTTTTCAGCGCTGTATTTTCCAATATTATCTTTTTCGTCTCCAAGACTGAAACCACGATATGAATTTCTCAAAACAGAGTTAGATATCTTGATGGAGTCTGCGATGGTACCTCTGTAAGCTTTATAAATAGCTCCACCCTCTACATTGAAATCAGAAATCTCACAATTGTCGATAAATAATGAATAGCCGGATGCAGCGTTTTTTGATGTTGTAAAAGCATATTTTGCTGAGAATTCAGTTTTGCTATTGCCAGTAATGTCAATGCCTTTAATGCGCAAGCAGGCGTTAGTTTCAAGTTCAAATATGCAGTCATTAGCTCTGTTGGCATTTAATTTGATTACAGGCTTTGTATTTGCTGCTGATGCAGCACGTATAGTAATATTTTTATTGATGGTCATTTTTCTATCAATGAGATGTTCACCGGCTTCCAGTTCCAGAATATCTCCGTTATTTGCTTTTTTTATGGCCTGATAAAGAAGATTGGAACCGGCTGCTACATTGATAATTTCACCTTGAAGTTTTACTTTTTGCGACTCTTTGATTAACGAGTATTTATACCATTCCGGTCCGCAGTTTTTAGCTGTTGCTAGTTCTATATCTGTTTTTTCTCCTTTATTCTGAAAAGCACCGATAACTGCTTCTCCTCTAAGTTGGCCTAGAATATCGTATTTTACAAAAGGTAATTTCTTTGCTTTTATGTTAGAATAAACAAAATCTAAATTCCATATTTTTCCATTCAAAAATTCACCGGCAACATTTCCATTACCATTTAAAATGCCATTACTTCCAATCATTAAATTATTATCCAGCATAATACCATCTGTTTTGTCATAGCTCTTAACTAACTGAGGCTCGCTGGGACAATATACCAGATTGTTCAGTATAAGAGTACTTTCGGGTGTAATAATGCGATTCCTTTCTCCAATGCCTATGCAAAATGCCCAAGGTAGAGCACAACAATAATAGGTGTTGTTTGTAATCACCACATTTTTTACTGGAGCATAACCATTGAGTGGAGAATCGGGGATAGCATTCATAATAGCGAGAGCGGAACGAAATTCATCTCCTTTGAGTTTATAAAAGAAATTATTGTAGATCTGATGTCCTTCATTGATGACACGGACTCCACCAGTATTTTTTTTATCATTACCAATAAACCAATTCCCTGAAACTATAGCTCTGTTCCCATGCCGTAGGACTAAACTACCTTCACATTCAAAAAAGGTGTTATTCACAAATTTATTGTCACATGATTTATTTGAAATTATTTCTACTTCACCATTGCAATGTTCAAAGTAGTTTCCATCCACAATGGTTTTTGAACTGTTCATACACACTTGGCTAGTTCCGATGCGGATTGATTCACCACCGTTTGAACCCAGACGAGGACGCGGTCCAAAATAGTTTCTATAAATCAAGTGACCATTGTTGATGCTGTTTGAATCATTTGGCCAGACAACTAGCGTAGTTCCTTCATTTGTTTTTCCTCCGAAATAACAATATTCGATTGTATTTTTCTTTCCATAAATATCTACCCAATGATCTGCTGAATCTTTCGAAGCTTGATTATATTTATCGATAACACATCCAGAGAGCACGCAATTATAGGCGTAATCTTTCGAACCAGTTTTGAATTCAATAACTGCTCCTCTAGGAGTGTGCCCGTTTTTAAATATCAGACCGGAAATATGAAGCCATTCACCGGATAATCTTAAACAAGATGCTCCTTCAAAAATTACTTTTCCAGGAGTTTCAGCTCTCAGATAAATATAATTACCATCTTCTCCTTTTGCTTTAAGAATCAGTTGAGCATCATTCCACACTCCATTTGCCAGTACTATGGTGTCTCCTGGAACTACTGTTTTTACTTTTTCTTTATACTGAGCTATGTTATCAACTTTGAAGCTTTTAGCATAAGAAGCAGATAAAGTAATGAATGTAAAAATGAAAAAACAATTCAATCTGTATTTCATGATAGTGCTTTTTATAAGAAAATACTTTTATTTAAAAATTTACCTTGTTTTTCGAAAGTTTTTTTATTGAAAGATATTTATGGTCGGACAATGGCATCCGACCATAAGCATTGATTATTATTTGATAATTGCATTAACGAATGTTTGCTTTTCCATTCCAAGCGTAACTATTGTTTCAGTAACTTGACGATCTATAGTTGTTGCTGCATCGCGAACTTTCTTTGCATTGGTAATGGCTGCTGTGAAAGTTGCTTTTGCTGTTTCTGGAACTTGTCCTGCTGCTGTTCCGGTTATTGTGGCTGCATTTAGAGCTTCTGCAGAGACAATAGAATCATTCAATGGGCGACGATCTGAAATGAAGAGACTGTTAGTAAATGCTTTACCCGGAACTGCAAATGTTTTATTGGCAGTAACAATATCTTCAATTGTTACATCTGGATTCGTAAAAACTATTTTGGCTGCATTTAATACAGATAGATAGTCCGCTTTATAGGTATCGTAATTGGTTGTACCTTTGAAATCACCTTTATTATAACCTACAACGCAGTTTTCTACAATGGTTATTTCAGAGTTGACAAATTGAATCATTTGAGATTTATATTCTTCCAATGTTTTGGGTACAATAGCTGTTTCATCATCAGAACTGCATGAACTGAATCCGATTCCTACTCCAAGTAGTGCCAAAAGAAGTAGTAAGTATGATTTTTTTAAGTTGTATTTCATTTTTTATTATTAATAGGTGTCGTTTTGAGGAATAACCATTTCATTATTGGTGTCAATTTCTGTTTGAGGAATGGGTAACAACAGGCGTTCTTTGACAAAGAAACGTTCTTCAGGAGGAAGAATTGGATTATATTTGGAATATAGCACATCCCAATCGGTCACAAAGGTATGCTGTTTAAGTATTTCAATAGGTTTGTCTGGATCATTATATGATTTTGCCATGCGAAGCAGATCGAACCAACGTTGATTTTCAAAGGCAAGTTCAAGTCGTCGTTCGGAGTAAACTGCGTCCAAAGCTTCGTTTTTTGACGTAAATGGGCCTATTGGATCAATGCCAGCTCTTTCACGAATCTTATTTACATAATTATGAGCGATATTATAATTCCCATCTTGTGCCAATACTTCGGCGTAAAGTAAAACGATGTCGGCATATCGAAGAACAATCCAGTCATTTTCTCCTTGTAACGCTTGAGATATTGATGCATCGATATATTTTGAGATATAAGGTACTGCAGAACTTGTTGATTTGTTCCATACTTTGAAACATGCATCTTTTCGCTGATCGGAAGGATTTGCATTGAATAAATTCATAATTTCGTAAGTCGGAGCATTGTAACCAAGCGGTGTGCCAATTTTTAGGAATAAATTGGCTGATCCCAAAGGTGCAAAAGTCCCCCAGAACGGAGACCCGATTCCTAAACTTCCACCTTTGTAGCGAACCGCAAAAATGATTTCTTTATTCATCTCATTTGAGGTACTGAACACATTGGCGTAAGCTCCTGTGCCAGTCAAAAGGCCGTGTTGAGGGGCAGCCATTACTTCTTCAAGGAGCGTTTTGGCTAGTGCCAGATTTTCTACGCCACCCTGCATCATGTATACTTTAGCCAAAAGGCTCTTGGCAGCCCATTTTGTTACTCGCCCGATATCATTTGTTGTATATGATGCTGGTGCCTCATTTGATGCTTTAATCAAATCTGGAATAATAATATCTCTATAAATTTCGGATGCTGGTGAGCGTGGAATTTTTTTTGCTTCGTTTGGACCAATTACAGTGGTAATTTTGAACATATCACCGAAAAGATTTACTAAATTATAGTAGTGATATGCCCGAATAAATAATAATTCTCCTTCATATTGAGCGCGGAGACTCTCGTTTGTCACATATGAATTATCGGCAACAGATGGTAAAACTGCATTGACATTTGAAATGTTTTGAAACACATTGTACCAATAATCTTGTAATGCAGGTAAACTGGGCGAAGTTCTGAAAAATGCGATATCTGACTGATCGATACGTATTGTTGCACTTGATCCTGTAGCATCCTGACAGGTATTGTCGCTTCTTAGCTCAGTATACATCCATTCATCTTTCTGTACAGTTGCCAAACCGGCATAACATCCTATAATTCCCTGATTAATTCGAGTTTGAGTAGTATAAAAGTTTACTTGCGTCAAAACAGATTCTGGCTTGTCTGTTAGAAAATCTTCACAACTAGTGAAGAATATAGTAGCTGACAAGGCTATAATTATTCTTATTCTATTTTTCATATTCTATTAATTTTCTTGTTTCCTCAAATCATATACATTAAAATGTGAAATCGATACCCAGTGTAAAAGTTCTGTTGAGTGGGAATGCACCACGTTGGTAGCCATCAACCAGAGGGCTGCTGTAATTTCCAGTAGTTTTACGAGCTTCGGGGTTTATTCCACGATAGTCGGATGCCATGATATAGATTAAGTTTTGTGCAGAGAAATATACCCTGACGTCTCCGATTCTCAAGACTCTTGCCAGCGAATTTGGAATTTTATATCCTAATGAGAAATCTCTAAGTGCAACGTAAGAGCCATCTTCAATACAATAGTCGCTAAGCATTAAATCTCCACCTGCAGTAGTTGTAGAATAGACCGTTTTTCCATTACCAGGGAACATTGGACTGACATAGCGATTTTTTGTATAAGCTTTATTCAGCCTTAACTGTTCGTTGTAATTAATGTTACCGTTGATAATTTTATTGCCTTGGACCCCTTGAAAGAGAAAGCTCAAATCAAAATGCTTATAAGTGAACGTATTGGTGATACCCCAAGTGAAATCAGGGAATGGGCTTCCAAGTACAACTCGATCATCTGCATCGAGTTTGTTATCTCCATTAGTATTTACCACTTTAAGTCCACCCACGATCGGTGAATATTTTGTATAAGTAAATGGTACGCCATCTTTATCTTTTATAGCCTTGGCTGCGGCTACTTCTTCGAATGAAGTGTAAATGCCATCACTTTTGTAACCATAAAACTGAATGGCCGGTTGACCTACAATAGCGCGATATACTTCATTCCTTTCTCCAAAATTATTTTCTTCTTGTTTGTCACCATAGTTTAGTAACTTGTTTTTATTAGTTGAGAGATTAGCTGTGGTTTTCCATGTGAATCCTTTTTTGTTAATATTGGTTGTTGTAATTTCAATTTCAAGTCCCTTGTTATTCACTTTACCGATGTTATTCCAATAAGATTGGTGACCAGTAATATACATTGCCGGCTGTTGAAGCAATAATTGAATAGTGTTTGAATTGTAGTATTCCACTGATATATTTAATCGACTATTAAATAATCCAAAATCAATGCCATAGTTTGCTTCTTTTGTTTGTTCCCAGGTAATGTCAGGATTACCTAACGCTGTACTATTCGAAGCCATACCAGATACTAGCGCACCATTACCACTCCCTGTTGAATAATTACTGGTATTAATTGAATTCATATATGAATATTGTGGAATATTATTATTGCCAGTCAATCCCAAACTTGCCCGAACCTTCAAATTTGAAATCCAGTCCCATTTTTTTAGAAATTTTTCTTCAGATATTCTCCAACCGATCGAGAATGCTGGAAAAGTTCCCCATTTATGTCCTTTGGCAAATTTTGAACTACCATCCGAACGTAAACTTACGGAAGCCATGTATTTTCCTTGATAGGCATAATTTAATCTGCCTAATAACGACATTAACGCTTCAGAGTAGTAATAAGAAGTTGTTCCATCAATCGATGAGCTGTTAAGTATCAACTGTGATGCCAAATTGAATGACAACATTTCTTCATCAGGGAAGCCAGTTCCGACAATAGCGTTATAATTATCATTGGTCTTTTGCAGGGTAAAGCCCAATAGTCCGCCAAATTCGTGACTACCAATTTTCTTGTTGTAGTTAAGCGTATTTTCTGAAAGCAACTCTTGATGTTTGGTGGTCTGACGTGTCAAGCTATTAGGATTTCCAGCTTTATTGGCTGAAGTTTGTTCTTTTTTGTTATATTCACGATAAAGAAAGTAAATTCCGTTCGATGTTTTAAATTGCAGTCCAGATAAAAGATCAATACTTAGAAACATATTTCCTTGAAATTTATAATCCTCTGTAATTATATTCGTACGCTCTCTTATTGAAACTGGATTTTGATTGCTTGAGCTAAATGGTGATACACCTGATAAATTCCATGTTTCATTATCATATCCTGTACCGCTGATGGAGATGCCATTAAAATCACTTGGCTGAGCGTAGTCTCCAGCTGTTTTATCAGTTAGGGCCGCTGTTGCAGCATTGTGTCGAATAGGCATCCACGAGGGAAATCGCATATAATCGGTTAGGTCAACTGCCGGGCGCTCTTGTTTGCTGTAAGTGGGACTTAGATTAATCCCTAACGTAACTAATTTAGATAGCTTGGCATCAAGTTTGGCTCGAAAAGTATATTTGTCGTAAGTGCTATTTTTCATGATACCTTCTTCATTCGTATAGTTTCCTGAAGCAAAATATTTCAAATCTTTATTGCCTCCAGATGCGCTTAATTGGTAGTTTTGTATGCTCCCGTTCTTTCTTAGTCCTTCATCGAGCCAATTTGTTGGCTGGTCAACATAGTTTTTTAAAATAAGATAAGCCGCTTTTTCTGTGTCCATGATTTTATTAAATGCCATTGTTTCTGAACTAATGCCATTGACTGAAGGATCTAATTTTCTTAAAGCGGCTTCATTGTATAGCAACTCAGTGTATTCTTCTGTGCTTAACATGTCAGGGAGTTTTAATGTTGTCCGAATTCCACTATACATTTTAAAGTTATATTTTGTTTTTTGTGCGTTACCACTCTTTGTTGTTACCAGAATAACACCACTTGCAGCACGCGATCCGTAGAGTGAAGCTGAAGCTGCATCCTTCAATACTTCGATTGATTCTACATCGCCCATACTTATCATAGATAGACCATCGGGAACGGGAACCCCATCTATAACGATAAGCGGGTCACTGCTGGCACTGATTGAACCCATTCCGCGAACACGAATCTGCGGAGCCGATCCGGCTTCAGGATTACTATTAATAATCTGAACTCCAGCCAATTTTCCTTGTAATGCCTGATCTACACGAGATACAGGGACTTCATCCAGTTTTTCAGTTTTCAGGGATGATACTGCACCTGTCAAATGTGATTTCTTCTGAGTTCCGTATGCAACAACAACAACTTCGTCAATTGCGTGTGAATCTTCTTCTAGCGCCACATTGACAAGATTGCTCGTTCCAATATTTTTTTCCACAGTTTTATAACCGATATAAGAAAACACTAAAATTGATTTACTGTTTGGGACTTTAATAGAGTAGTTTCCGTTAATGTCCGACATTGTTCCTGATTTTAATCCTTTTACAGTGATGTTAACTCCGATTAAATCCTCTTTTGTTGTATCGGTGATTTTACCACTAACAGTAATTTGTGAAAATGTGGCGGCACTGTTCATTAAGTATAAGATGAACAGCCATGATGCATTTCGAGCGAATCGATTGATTTTTGGTTTTTTTTTCATGTATTAAATTAATTAATGATTGTTGCTTCCTTTTTTTATGCTGGTTTATAGGCTTTTTTGTTTATTGTATCCCTTTCTTAGTCGAAACTTTTGTGTGAATTCTATTTTGTTTTTTTAACTCCAGAGCTTGTTTTGCTACCCAAGCCTTAATTGCCATTAAATTGGTATGCCAATAATTTGGTCGACCAAAAATAATGCTTAGTTTTATATGTGCAATACCTTTTTTGTGTTTTTTTTGTTTTTATGCTATATAACATATTTTTTTGTTGAAGAAAAAAACATTTTTCTATAAAATTCTTATCTTTATCACTTCTTTAAAAAAAAATATTTTCTAAGATTAAAGCCTATGACTTTTCTTATTCGTACTGAGTCCATATGTCTTCACATAAAACTCTTGTACTAGTTAAATATCCTGATACAGTGGTAGTTATTACAAACGTAACTGAAATATGACAGCCATCTACTCCTGTATGGTATTAGATATCAGTATTTTAAAAATTATTGGGATAAACAGATAGTTACTGTGGAAAGTATTCTCAATCGGGGAGAGTATTATACTATTTTGAACAATAAAGATATTATGGAGACTCACTTCTATAGTAGCTATAATAGAGTAGAAGAACTGATAATTGAGAAGAACTTCTAAAATGATTGAATTTAGCTAAAAGAAGTCTCGTTGGATATAGCTAACAACTTGCAAAAGATAGTTAAGAATTTATTTTCACACATGGTGTGTAGATACTAGGCCGTTTCTATGTATAGAAACGGGATTATAAAGTGGTATGAGATTTATGTATTACTTGATTTATATTGTGACTTTATAAGTATGTGCCTAATTGTTTGTTATTTGTCTTCTTCTAATTTAGATTTTGCAAAGTCTAACACTCCCTGTAAGTGCTGTGTCATTAATTTTGCAGCAAGCTGACCATCCCTTTTCTTAATGGTATTCAGCATTTGTTCGTGTTCATATGCTGCAATGGTATCAGTTGCACAAATTCTGTCGCGCTGATATATGGTCATAATATCCGGGGTTACAATTAGGAGCATCGCTTTGAAAACCGGATTATGGCAACCTTCGGCAATTGCACGGTGAAATGCAAAATCGTTACTAACGCGATCGTCCGTATCGTAGAAATCAACATAGTTTTTATGTGCTTTTTCGATAGCTGTAATATCTTTTTCGGTGTATCTTTCCGCGCAAAGTTTTATGGCATTTACTTCCAGTACAAAACGAGTTTCTACCAATGAATAGAAATCATAGTTTTGTAAATTGAGAACATCGGATATTAGTCCGTCGAGTGTATTAATATCTAATCCATTTATTACAGATCCACTTTGTGGTAAGGTTTTAATAATACCGTAGAACTCCAGTTTGTGTAAAGCTTCTCTAACCTGAGTTCGTCCAAAACCAAAGTCCAAAGCCATTTTTCGTTCGGCAGGAAGTCTGTCACCAGGCTTTAGAATTCCCGAAGTAATAAGTTCTTTTACTTTCGAAATAACTTTATCAGTAGGTCTTTCTACAGAAGGGGCTTTTAATCCAATAAAATTTTCTGCCATATAGCTTGTTGTTCTGATGATTTATTAAAAATTACTTAAATATTTGTTCATCACATAATTTTGATTTTGAAAAAATATATTCAAAATCCTATTGCAAAGAAAAGCGGATATAATATCCAAGCTTTTGATTTTGATAAGTACGCTTGTGAATATATTTGAACCTTTACAATTATATGTAATTTGGTAGACCAAAAATACGATGAAGTTTTAATTAGAACAAGTTTTTTAACTATTATTTTATTATTTATGTAAAAAAGGATGGTATTTGTGAGTGATGAAACAAATGGTTAAAAAAGAAGATGTATGAGAATGCCTACGCAACTCCTATGTAAATTACTTACTGAAATCAATTGTTTGAGGTAATTTTAATCAATTAATCAATAATAACAGTATTCGTGGCTTCTTTGGAATACTTACGAATTTTTTATTTTTAGGTATGTTCACTCTTTTCAAATCCACTTGCACCAATCCTTTTCTTCATATTTTTACAAGCTCTGAAGTTCACACTCTTTACCTCCACACTTTCCGAGCGATGAGGCTCTTCGGGGTCAAAATCCTCACGGAACTGAACGGAGAGCTGGAAGGAACCGTAGTCGGTGATGGAAACGGTATAGCCGTTTTTTAGAGCTTTTTCTATGGCATTGAATGTTTTGGCTATTGCCAGTTTCATTTCTGATTGGCGTAGCAGGTCTTCGCCTGCTACATATTCTGCCAATGATTTGGTATCCAACTGCTCTTTACTTTTTACGATTGGGTGAACGCCGTTTTTTTTGTTGACTCCGCTACTCAAATTATCGTTTATCTCTTTAAATTTATAGGGTATGCTCATACTATTTATTATTTTTATCAGGTGACCTTAAGGCAAACATGTACAAGTTTGAATCCACTTATGTACATGTTTGAGTGTAAACATGTACATGATTGAGTTGATTACTTATTTTTGCTTTATTAATTTGTTTGGTCTTGTGAACTATATAGTGGTGTACATGGTGTACTTAAAAAGACTCTTTTAGCTGTCTGGAAATGAAATTTCAAAAATTCTGCAAATTGCAGTTTTTTTGAAATTTGATTTCGTAAAACAAAAAAAAGACTATTTATGTACACCATGTACACCACTATCCCTTAACGTGACTTCGTATTGTGTTATCCCTCTGGACTTTCTAAATTCAAAGTTTAGTGATTTCAGGTTCCGTCCTAACTTCATTATCATTTTTTTGCTAATAGCAATCCCAGTTTTACTTTTGATATACTCGGCTAGTTTTGCGGCAGAAAGATAAATACCTTTCTCTTCAAGCTCTTGTTTACGATAGTATTCGTAGAACAATTCCATGTCTGCATCCGTCTCCATGTATCGTTGGTTGTGCTGCTCCACAATGTCATTTTCTTCTGCATTGAAATAGTAGCGGAAACCGTTGAGAATCATATTCCATGCTTGGGCATAAAGTTGCTTATAGTCCACCGTGAACTCAAAATTGATGGGGCCTGTCACTTCGTTACACAGATAACGGCGGCTACCTGTATAGTCTCTCAGAATATCGAGATGATTGGTGGTTCCGAAGAAAGATGCGTGACGCACAAAGTTGCGGGGCGGACGTTCGGGTGAAGTGCGGATGTTGATGTTAAAGGTAGTGAAGAGCTCTTTTACTGTTTCCTGATCGTATCGTTGTGCGGTGTCCAGTTCGTCAATATTGAGGATGGCTCCCGTACTCAGTTTCATGCGGGTAGAATTCGGGTTGTTGGAAAAAACATTGGCATCAAAATGATTCTTCCGCCATTCGGGAGGCAATAAGCGTTCTGGCCAGGTAGATTTTCCCATACCATGTTTGCCGCCGATGAATACTAAAATCTGGTGGTTGATCACACGGTCGTTGACCAGGGAAGCTACCATGGCAACAAACCATTTACGGAAGCACCATTCGAAATAGGTGGGATCTTTTGTGGGCACGGTGGCAGCCACATCGGCAATGTAATTGTGTCCGTCCCATTCTGTGTAAGGGGTGAAGATGTAATCTTTGAAAGGCTGATAGGAGGGAGTGATTTCAGAATCGACCATCGCTTTTACGTCATTGAGTGTGCAGTTGATTCCTTCTTTATGTGCTCGGATGTAGATGGTGTTGAGGTGATGATTGCGCAGGGACTCCCATTCGTGGTTCACCTGATCGGCGTAGCGGAATTCAATGCTTTCTATAATTTCATTGCGGCGTAGCATGAAATTTCGTTTGATAAAATCTTCGAGCCTGCGTGTTTCTTTTTCCACTTTAGAAACTCCGCTCTCTGTACCATGCACATCTTCGTATTCCTTATATTTAAGGCGGATGGTGAGGTGAATATCATCCACGGTAAAGTTTTCAGTAGTGCAGCGTTGTAATGCCAGTTTGGCGGTTTCCCCTTCCGGTATTCCTGCCAGACAGCAAAAGTATGCCAAACCGTACACAAACTGTGCCCGGTTGTCTTCTTTAAAAGATTCTACATTGAGCGTATTGAAGTAAGCGCGGTCGAATGCCCTTCTTATTTCACTGTCCCGTTGTTCGCCAACGGGGAGATGGGTAAAAGTGACAAGTTCACCGTTCATATTTCGGAGTAGCTTCTCCGGTTTCTTTTCAAAGTCCTTTTTAGTGGCAACCAGGAACGTTTCAGCTTGCGGATTGAAGAATAGTTGTGGGTCGTAAGTGGCTGAAGTTAGCTGGGTCAGCGCGCGCTCATTTTGCCTGATGTTAATTAGAAGGATGGATTCGTAATATAAGCAGACAACTGAGAAAGCTTGTTCATGGAAAGAGATGATTTCCTCCATCGTTTCAGGAAGAGAACTATCCGGGCTGGCAACAGGAGATAGGATAACCACTCCGGTGCCTTTGGTCGTGATGAAGGCTGCCATGGTATTGGGTTCTTTGGCCGCCTTATTCCGCAAACTTACTGCTTTTTCGGGTTCCAGTTTTTCGATATTGAGTTGGATTAATCCGTTGTATTGTTTCATTCTGTTCTTGAGTCGTGCCCCCTTAAAGGAGGCTGCAAAAGTAAAAGAAGGGAGTTGTTCCCACGTTTTGGCAGAATCATTATCCTCATTGCGGATACTATCTACTAGGGTTGCGTACTTCAGGTTTTTGAAATAGCTCATTACCTCTTCAATAGGGGCATTTTCAACAAAAGTGGGACGGCTGTTTCCACCTTTGTATAAGGATACATTCATTATTATTTAAGTTTTTTATTCGGAATAAAAGGAAATAATGTCGCAATATGTGTGCCAAAGTGGCTCACATTTGTATCTAAATTTTTCATTTGTAAAGAAGCGGAAGATGTAGTTGGTAAATATACTCCTGTTTATGATCTCAGGAGAGTGCTTTTTTAATAAAGAAATCACCATAGATAAAGTGAAAAGCTTTTTCTATGATGATTTCTTTTATGATTATAATGAATTGGTCTATTCTTTTATTGGCAACCATCCTGTTCGTGTAAGCAGACTATTCCACATTGGAGTGGGAATTTTTAATCCAGACTGGTTTTTTATATCCAGAGCTGTCTCCAATTGGTCAGCTTTGCCATTCTTAACTTTTTCCAACCAGTGGGGTTCGATTAAAATTTCACGACCTAAAGCAACTAATGAAGCGCCATCTTCTAAAGCCTTCTCCACTTGTTCAGGATGGCTGATGCCGCCAACACCGATCACAGGCAAGGAATGTCCCACCTTTTTGATGATAAGTTTGGTACGTGACTCTTTATCATTTTCATTGCGAAGTGAACCAGCCCAAAAATCCATTGTGGAGACATGAAGATAATCCAGTTGTTTACTGGATAATGCACTTACTAGTGCAAGCGTATCTTCGATGGTAATTCCCGGATTTTCTACTTCTTCGGGAGAGATACGGTATCCTACAATAAATGGATGTTTGGCATAATCTTTAACTGCCTTCTTTACAGAATCGACCACAGCTAAAGGAAATTTCATCCTTTTCTCCAAACTTCCTCCCCATTTATCTGTTCTTCTATTTGAGTGAGGAGAGAAGAACTGCTGGATAAGATAAGTGTTGGCACCATGTATTTCCACGCCATCAAAGCCAGCTTCAATGGCCCTGCGAGTTGCTTCACCATAAGCATTGATGGTATCTTCTATCTCTTTTTCAGTCATTTCACGAGGCACCATCGCTCCCTCTCTTATCGCAGCAACCGCACTGGCGCTTACGCTCTGTCCATCGGGAAGCTCTTCGGCAGGAGACATCCTACCTCCATGATGAATTTGCAGTATAGCTTTTCCTCCGTTCTCTTTCAATGCATCAGCAATGTGTTTCAGACTGGGAATCATGGAATCGGCATGTGCTCCAATTTGTCCAAAGAAGCCTTTTCCCTGAGGGATCACGTATGCACAAGCAGTGATTAATAATCCGGCTCCTTTGTTACGTTCCCGGTAATAAGAAATTTCGTCATCAGAGACTGTTCCATCGGAATTTCCTGAAAAAGTAGTCATTGGTGCCATTACTATTCGGCTGTTTACTTCAATTCCTGAAATAGGAAAGGTAAATGGAGAAAGTATTTTTTTAAATTTAGTATCCATCTTCTTTTTATTTTAATAGGTAAAACTGTTGAAAGGTAAAAACACTGATAGCGCTTTTTTGTTCGTTAAAAACAAGTAGTTACTGCTAAAAAAAATATTTTCGAAGGTTTTTTTAAGTGAGAGGGGCTCACCTGCAAAAGTATTGGAATTTCTATGCATAAACCTTGGCAAAGTCTATACAGGAATCTTAGTTAATTTATTTAAAATGACTCCAAAAATAATATTTTTTAGCTAATCCCCATACTTTTGCCAGTGAGTCGTTATTTTTTATCGCAGATGATATTGTGAATGAAACTTAGTAAAAGTTGTATATTACAAAAAATATGTTGTACTTTGTTTTTTTTTGAAAAATGAAAGACATTTAATAGGATTAAGATTATCTAAATGGCAAACAATGAAAATTTACAGAACTTAAAACTCTTTTCGGAGTTTTTTCAAAATAATCAACAACAGTTCTATTCTTTTGCCTACTCTTATATTCGTAACAGAGCGGATGCAGAGGATGTTTTAATGGAGTCTATGGCTGTTCTGTGGGAAAACAGGGAGCAGTGGAAAAAAGAGTCAAACGTCAGAGCTTTGTTACTTACCATTATCAAGAACAAAGCATTAAACTACTTGGCTCATGAACAAATTCGTCTTCATGCTGAAAATGAAATCACGACTCACAGACAAAGAGAACTTGATTTGAGAATTTCTACATTGGAAATTTGTGATCCCGACTATATTTTTGAAACTGAAATCCATAAAATTGTCCTTCACTCATTGTCTCAACTATCCGAACAAACTCGCAATATTTTTATCTTAAGCAGGTTTAATAACTTTTCCAATAAACAAATTGCAGAACAACTGGGCATTTCGGTAAAAACAGTTGAATCTCATATAACTAAAGTAATTAAACTATTGAAAGTTAGTCTTAAAGACTATTTGTATTACTTCTTATTTTTCTAAACTATAAAAACAACTATTAAGATTTACTGTCAGTCTTTAATGATGAATAAAGGTGTAAATTAAGAATTCTTTTAAAATAACACTCTTTATGCATAGGGTTATGCTTTACTCAACTGTTATATATACAAAAGGATAAAATACTATTTTTATAAAAACAAAAACAGGCATTAAAAGCAATGGATCAGGAAACATTATACAGGTACTTTAAAGGTGAATCTATAAAAGAGGATGAAGAAAAGATTTTAAACTGGTTGGATGAGTCTGAAGATAATAGGCGTAATTTCAAAAATGAACGGCTTATTTATGATATTTCGCTTTTTAGTAATTCAAAGGAAATGGATGGAAAACGAAGAAATATACGTTTAGTCTCCATTATTAAATGGACTGCAAGAATAGCTGCTTTATATTTGATTTTCATAGTCTCTGTTTACTTATACAATGAATATTTATCAGGACAAAATGTAGCTTTCCAAACTATACAGGCTCCTGTGGGACAAAGGACTATAATAACTTTAGCCGACGGATCACGTGTTTGGTTAAACTCTAAATCTACATTAACTTATAGCGCTAATTTTGGGAAGAAAGAGCGAAATGTGACTTTGGACGGAGAAGGATATTTTGAGGTTGCTAAAAATACAAAAATACCCTTCTACGTCAACACACAAAGAAATCTGTTGAAAGTTGTTGGCACAAAATTTAATGTATGTGCATATAAAGGGTCAGATGAATTTGAAGTATCTTTAATAGAAGGAATTGTAGACGTTTTTGCAAATGATCATAAAAACACATTGTACAGACTGACAAAAAATGAATTTATTCATATAAAAGGCAACGCCTATCAAATAGGTAAATTGAAATCTATAGACTTTATTAGATGGAGAGAGGGCCTTTATTGTTTTGACGATATGCCTTTCAGCAATATGTTGAAAAAACTTGAGTTTTACTATGATATAAAAATTATAGTGGCCAATCCTTCAGTACTTAATTATAAATGCACCGGCAAATTTAAAAACAGGGATGGTATTGAGCATATTCTGAAAGTAATACAAAAAGACAATTTTTTCACCTATGCAATAAATAAAGAAAAGGATACGATTATCATCCGTTAACAATCTAAATAACTATGAACTATTAACCTTTAAAAAAAATAACTATGAAAACGTAAAAACTTATCTGGAAAAAGAGCCGAGAAGTACCCTCATACCTCTCGACTCAAAAAAGTCAAAAAACCGACCTTAATCAATTTATTAACTAGTATATAACAAAGATATGGAAAAAAAATCTTTGAAGGGTCATTTTAACCCTAAAAGTTTAATATTTAAGCAAATATTATTAACTATGAGAATAACTATATTCCTTCTCTTTTTTGTAGCTTTACAAGCTTATAGTGAGAATGGATACTCGCAAAGTGCGAGGGTAAATATTGTAAGTAAGAATATTCAAGTTGGAAACCTCTTATCTCAGGTTGAATCCCAGACAGAATATTTGTTTGTCTACAATAAAGAAAATGTAGATTTGAAGCGTACGGTTCATATAATTGCTAATAATGAGCCAGTGTCTAAAGTCTTGGACAAAGTTTTCGCAGGAACGGAAATTACTTATGTGATGGAAGGCAAGAATATTGTTCTGACAAAAAACAGAGAAGCTGATGCTACAGATCAGCAAAAAATAACCATAAGAGGAAAAGTAATCGATGATAAAGGAGAGTCCATCATAGGTGCTAATGTTCTGGAGAAAGGGACCACCAATGGAGCCAATACAGACCAGAATGGAGCATTCACTTTAGTCACAAATCCTAGGGGAATGTTGGTCGTTACTTTTATCGGATATAAGAGTAAAACCATTGATATAAACGGGAGAACTGAATTAAAAATTGTTCTTGAAGATGAATCATTGGTTCTCGAAAATGTTGTTATCACAGCAATGGGTATCCGTAAAAAAGAATCTTCTCTTACCTATTCTATTACACAAGTGAGTGGCGATGAGCTGACACGTGTTAAAGATCCTAATTTAATCACATCCTTAGCTGGTAAAACAGCAGGAGTACAGATTAATAAGAATTCCTCCGGTTTGGGCGGATCTGCAAAAGTTATTATTCGTGGTAATCGCTCCGCTGCCGGTAATAATCAACCCTTATATGTGATTGATGGTGTACCGATGCTGAACTCAACAAGCGAGCAGGCTGTTACTGCTATTGGTGGTACGGCTGATGCCGGAAACCGTGATGGAGGAGATGGCATTTCTAATTTAAACCCTGATGATATAGAAAGCATGAGTATTCTTAAAGGTGCTTCTGCTGCTGCCCTCTATGGTACACAAGCTGCTAACGGAGTTATATTGATTACCACAAAAAAAGGAAAAGTAGGATTAAAACGGATACAATTCTCATCGAATCTTACAGTAGACCATGTTATATCCTTACCAAAATTTCAGAATAATTACGGGGTGAGTGACGGAACACAAAGCTGGGGAAGCAAAGCTACCCTTAAAGATTATGATAATGCCGGTGACTTTTTTAAGAATAGTGTCACAGCGATTAATTCCTTATCTTTAACCTCCGGAAACGATGCAATGCAAACCTATTTTTCTTATGCAAATACTACAGCAAAAGGGGTCGTTGAAAAGAATCGTTTAAGTAAGCATAACTTAAACTTCCGGGAAACAGCTAATTTCTTTAATAACTATCTAAAGCTGGACGCAAATGTAAATTTGCTAGCTCAAAATAATAAAAACAGACCCACCTCTGGAGGTTTTTATATGAATCCTCTTGTTGGTTTATACCGATTCCCTCGTGGAATGGATATTTCTCCATATAAAAATGATTTTGAAGTATACAATAAGGAAAGGAATATGAATGTGCAGAATTGGCATACATCCATTTTGGATGAAGAACAAAATCCTTATTGGTTGATAAATCGTGTACAAAGTACGGATAAACGTACGCGAGGAATCGCTTCTCTTACTGCTAACCTAAAGATAACAGACTGGTTAAATATTCAGGCCCGAGGTAATGCCGATTATATAAATGATAAGTTTAGACAAAGTATTTATGCAAGTTGTTCATCCGGTCTGGCTGGTATTAACGGACGTTATATAGATTACAGCTATCAGGAGTCACTCTATTATGGAGATATTATGGCCATGATAAACAAGAAGTTTAATGACTTTTCCCTCAATGCAGCTATTGGTTCCAGTATTTCTGATAACACGATCAATTCCATTCGTTACGATTCTAAAACGGCTTCATTGTACTATCCCAATCAGTTCAGTATTGCGAATATTGTGATGAACGGATCAGCTTACATTGAAGAGAACAAAGATGCTCGCAAGCAAGTGCAATCAGTTTTTGGTACAGCACAGTTGGGGTATAAAGAGAGTTTATATCTGGATATTACCGCTCGTAACGACTGGTAATCAACATTGGCATACACTCCTAGTGATAAAAAAGGCTTTTTCTATCCCTCGATAGGTATGTCTTGGGTAATCAACAACCTTATTAAAATGCCAAAATGGGTTTCATTTGGAAAAGTAAGAGGTTCCTGGAGTAAGGTTGGTAATGATATCCCTCTTTATGTCAGTAATTCACAGGATCATATTTTGGCTGGCGGCGGTGTAAAGGCAGCTGATGCTTCTCCTTTCTCAGATCTGAAACCCGAAATGACTACTTCTATTGAGTTTGGTACTGAATGGAAATTGTTCGATTACCGATTGGATGCTGATTTTACCTTCTATAAAACGAATACCAAAAATCAGTTTTTTATGTTGGCGTCTTCTGCCGGATCACGTTATGCCAATTACTATGTGAATGCGGGTAATGTTCAGAATGTTGGTTTTGAAGCAAGCCTTGGAGTTACACCCATTATGACAACCTATTTTAGATGGAAAAGTGGGTTGAATTTTGCCATGAATAAAAATAAAATAAAAGAGCTACATCCGGATTTGAAGGAATTCTTGTACGGTGATAAAGGTTTCTCTTCCAGTTATGCAATGAAATTGGTTAAAGGAGGTTCGTTCGGTGATATCTATGGTAAAGCTTTTGTTCGTGACGTGAACGGAAATATCAAGTATGGTACGGATGGACAGCCACTCCAAACAGACACAGGCAATTCCGAGCTGGTAGGTAATTCCAGCCCTGATTTTACCTTAGGCTGGAATAATACCTTTACTTATAAGAATTTCTTGCTCTACATTCTGATTGATGGACGGTTTGGAGGTAAAGTGCTATCGCAAACCCAGGCTGACCTGGATCAGAAAGGAGTTAGTAAAGCCAGTGGAGACGCACGTGATAACGGATATGTTAATCTGGAAGGACACAAGATAGAAGGTGCAGATGCTATTAAAGCTTTCTATACCAACGTTGGCGGTCGCTCTGGAGTAACGGAATATTATATGTATGATGCCACAAATATTCGTCTTCGTGAAATTTCATTGGGATACTCATTCCCAAAAGAATGGTTGATTAAAACTAAAGCAATTAAAGAAGTTGAGCTGTCGTTTGTGGGAAGAAACTTATTTTTCTTCACTAAAAAAGCACCTTTTGATCCTGACGCAGTGCTTTCGACAGGGAATTCCAATCAAGGAGTGGATGTTTACGGAATGCCGACCACAAGGAGTTTAGGATTTAATCTCAAACTAATATTTTAAATGCATACAATTATGAAAAATAAAATTAAATATATCACAACCATATTGGGCAGTTTGATGATATTGTCTTCCTGTACTGGTAAATTTGAAGAATATAATACAGATCCTGCTGGGTTTTCAGACAGCTTACAAACAATAGATTATAACAATCTACGTATTCCGTTGAAAATTATTCAACAAGGCATTTACTTTAACTATGATTGGGGCAGTGGTAAGAACTGGCCGTACCAGATAATGCAAAATCTGGGAGTCGATATGTTTTCGGGGTATATGCACGACTTTAATCCCTTCAATGGTGGAACCAATAATTCTGATTATAATTTACAAGATGGTTGGAACGGTTCTTTCTGGGAAAATACCTATGCTTATATCTTCCCTCAAGTGCTGCGTTCAGAAGAACGCTCGGGTGAGAGCTATCCCGGATTCTTGGGAGTAACCAAGATATTAAAGGTGGAGCTCATGCATCGCGTGACTGATATTTATGGTCCTTTGGTTTATACACATTTTGGTGATTCCAAAGTTGGTTCTCTGCCCGATACCCAGAAAGAGGCCTATTATGCTTTCTTCACTGATTTGGACACAGGTGTAAAATCATTGACAGATTATATTGCTTCAGGAAATGCAGCTTATGATAAAGAGGTGGGAAAAGAAGACATTCTTACCGGTTCTCATAATAATTATGAACAATGGATAAAGTTTGCCAATTCCTTGCGCCTTCGTTTGGCAGTGCGTATAGCAATGGTTGATCCTGCCAAAGCGAAGATAGAAGCTCAAAAGGCTTTGACAAATAGCTTCGGATTGCTGCAAGCTTCTGATGATGTAATTGCAGTATCTACCTCCACGGGTGTTTATACCAATCCTACGGGAGAAATAAATCGTGGATGGAGTGAAGTATATATGAATGCAAACATGGAATCTATTCTAAATGGTTATCAAGATCCTCGTATGCCCCAATATTATGAACCTGCTACAGATCCCAAATGTCTGGGTCAATACAAAGGCATTCGTCAGGGAACAGCGTTTGCACATAAAAATTATATTAATCACTCAAAAATATATATTAGTAAGACAACCAATGCGATTTTGATGACCGCAGCTGAAGTCTGGTTTTTACGGGCGGAAGCTGCTTTACGTGGATGGTCATCCGAAAGCGTGGCAGTAGATTATGCCAAAGGAGTAGAGACCTCGTTTGCACAATGGAATGTAACCGGTTTGACTGATTACTTGAAGAGTGACAAAGTTGGCCGGGATTATGTGGATGTATTCGATGTAACCAATAATATTCCAGCTGTGTGCAAAGTATCCCCAAAATGGGATGATAATGCCAGCAATGAAGTAAAACTAGAGAAAATCATTACTCAGAAGTGGCTGGCTGTGTTCCCAGAAGGCTGTGAAGCATGGGCAGAACAAAGACGCACTGGGTATCCTAAATTATTTCCTGTGAAAGTAAATAACAGTAAAGGAACCATCGATACCAAAATAATGATTAGGCGTTTAAATTTCCCAGTTAATATTATTTCCGGAAGTCCGGATCAATATAGTGCATTGTGTACTGATTTGGGAGGTGCAGATAATGGAGGTACCCGTTTATGGTGGGATACTGGTAAGAATTTTTAGAGAATAAGTAGTAATAATTAAGGGGTGCCCTTCACTGTGCTACCCCTTAATTATACATTTAAAAATAACCTGATGTTTTATCGTTGTTTATTTTTAATCAATATATTTTCAATTGCATCTTTAAATGCAGATTTTGGCATAGCACCCTGTGCCATTTGTGGTTTATCGTTCATCGGAATGAGAAAACTGGATGGGATACTACGAATACCAAATGCAGTACTCAATTCCTCCTCCTCTTTAGTGTTTTTATCACCTAAAAGTTTCCACTTGGCGGGATCACTCTGTTTTTGTTGTTCCCTGTCCGTTGCACAAGGTGAATATTGCGGTTGTTTTTTAAAGTGAAAGGAGATGAAAAGAAAGAGGAGAGTATAGAGCAAAAAAAATGGCTGTCTCACGACAACCAATCTTTTGTTAACCTTAAATCTAATACTATGAAAAACACAGTACAAATGTACTTCTTTATATTTAATCTACAAATAAATGCCATAAAAAGGCATGTTTTACAACATATTTTAAATAATATTCATTTCAGTTATAGATTTCGTATGCTAAACTCGCTTTTTTGAGCCCTGTTTATTTAAAATAATATCAGCCTTTTCTATTGTAATGAGGCATCCGTTGGGTATATTATCAAGCCATGGGCGAATTTTTTGCACAAAGAATTCGATTTTGGCTGATTCATCAACTATCTCGACAACAACAGGTAGCTTTTCGGTGATTTCCCAGAATTTGATCGAGCGTATGATACTACTAGAACCATATCCCATAACTCCTTTGGTTACGGTTGCTCCGGCAAGTCCATACCGTTTTGCCGCAAAGACAATGGTTTCAAAAAGAAGAGAATGTTTAAATTTATCGGTATTGCTGATAAATATCCGCAATATCTTTGCTTCACCTTTTATTTCCATATTCAAAATATTTTAGTGAGAAGATTACCTAAATAGGTGGCCATTAACCCTAGAAATAGACTAAATCCCGCATATAATGCAAAATAAAAAAAGTTTCCATCCCTTAGTAGAGATACATTTTCATTGGCAAAGGTTGAAAAAGTGGTAAATCCACCGCAAAAGCCTACTGTCAAGAACATTTTCCATTCAGTATTGATCACATTCCCTCGTTCTGATATTCCGTAAAAAAAGCCGATAAGAAAACAACCGAGAATATTAACAGCGAAAGTTCCGAATGGAAATGCGGAAACAACGCTGTTCTGTATAAAGCGTGAGAAAAGATAGCGCGAAATACCGCCGATAAAACTCCCTGAACCGATGATGAGTAGTGTCTTTAACATATCAATTGATTTCCATTGTCTATGCAAATGTAGGAAATTTTTTTAATATATATCTTTTTTAGGGAACTACAAAAGAAAAATGCACTCCAATTATTGAAGTGCATTCCTTTCTTTAGAGAGCCTCTTGTCGGATTCGAACCAACGACCCCGAGATTACAAATCACGTGCTCTGGCCAACTGAGCTAAAGAGGCGGGGTGGGTAAGCTTACTATATCGCGCCGCTACAACCAACTACCTTTGCTGCGATCAAGCCCTGGAGGATTTGAAGGGAGCTAGCCGTATAGGACTTACCCGAGCGCAAAGGTAGATCTTTTTTTTAACTCTGCAATGCCTCACTTGAAGTTTTTTATTGGGTAAAGAAGTAAATAGCTACTTTTCAAGAATTTAAAAGCTAAAGAAAAGAGGATTTTTTTTCTTTGCAGTAAACAAAACCAGAATCTTTATCTCATTTTAATATTTTTCAATTGATTTCTTACTACTTCTTGAGGTAAAAATCGTACTTTTGTATCCAATTAATATAAAGAAGATGATAGAGAACAGAAAATTTTTGCAAAAATGTGCTATGCAGTATGGCAGTTACATGGGAATCTTTTGGATTATAAAATTTAGCTTCTTCCCGTTGGGCTTTAGTATGCCCGTTTTGCAATTTCTGTTTGTCGTATTAACTATATTAGTTCCTTTTGTGGGATACTATCTTACCAGAACATATCGGGACAAAATTTGTGGTGGTGGAATCAGTTTTAGCCATGCTTGGATGTTTACTGTCTTTGTATATATGTTTGCTTCATTACTAACTTCTGTAGGACATTATATTTATTTTCGATATATTGATTACGGTTACATTTCCAATACTTATCTTGAAATGCTTAAGCAAATGAGCAAAAACCCCATTGTTGGTTTTGGGGATTCTATTAAACAGCTGGAAGAGACCATTAAAATGCTTGGCAATCTTCGACCAATTGAGTTAACAATGCAATTACTTTCACAGAATGTGCTTTATGGGGCTTTGTTGGCTCTCCCCACTGCACTTATTGTTAGAAAAAAAGTAATTCAAATAGAAAATAAGCAGGAAGAAGAAATGAAAGAAGAAAATAAAGAATAAGAATATGGATATATCTGTAATAGTTCCTTTGTTCAATGAAGAAGAATCACTTCCAGAACTGAATGCATGGATTGATAGAGTGATGGTTACAAATGGCTTTTCTTATGAAATAATATTTGTAAATGATGGTAGTACAGACCATTCATGGCAAGTGATAGAAGAATTGAAGGCAAAATCAGAATTTGTAAGAGGTATTAAATTCCGATGTAATTATGGGAAGTCTCCTGCATTATTTTGTGGATTTAACAGGGCTAAAGGTAATGTGGTAATTACAATGGATGCTGATTTGCAAGATAGTCCGGATGAAATTCCAGCGCTTTATAAGATGATTGTGGAGGATGGATATGATTTAGTATCGGGATGGAAACAAAAAAGATATGATCCATTATCAAAAACTCTTCCTACCAAGCTGTTCAATGCAACGGCTCGTTCTGTATCGGGAATAAAAAACCTGCACGACTTTAATTGTGGACTGAAAGCTTATCGTAATGAGGTAGTGAAAAACATAGAAGTCTATGGAGAGATGCACCGTTATATTCCTTATTTAGCTAAAAATGCTGGCTTTAATAAGATCGGAGAAAAAATAGTTCAGCATCAGGCACGTAAATATGGAACAACAAAATTTGGACTGAGTCGTTTTGTAAATGGTTATCTGGATTTACTTTCGTTGTGGTTCCTTTCTAAATTTGGTGTTAAACCGATGCATATTTTTGGTTTATTGGGCTCTTTAATGTTTCTTTTCGGCTTTGTCTCTGTTATTGTAGTTGGAGCGTCCAAACTTTATTCCATGTATTCTGGATTATCTTACAGATTGGTGACAGATTCTCCTTATTTCTATTTAGCGCTGACCTCCATGATAATTGGAACTCAATTATTTTTAGCTGGATTTGTAGGTGAGCTAATCATACGTAATGCACCAGAGCGTAATAATTATAAAATAGAAAAAGAACTTTAAGCTGGGTTCGCCTGAAATATACAATATGAAACATTCATTGAAACTTTTGCTTTTTGGATTATTTCTATGCAGTACTATTGGCTGGGCGTTAATAGCATGTGGAGAGACGGACTGCTCGCTTTCCGGACGACCTTCTCCGGTTTTTAATTTTATGAATAAGGATACGCTGAAAGCAAAATCACTGGATTCACTTACAGTTATTGCCCTTAATACTGTACAGGGAGATTCCATCATATTGAATGACTCGAAGAAGGTTTCTACTGCTACGCTTCCTCTTAGTTATGTTGATACTGAAACGATCATGGTATTTCAATATTCCAATATTTTGAGCGATACATTGTGGATTACTCATGCCAATATACCACATTTTCTTTCTATGGATTGCGGGACAACCATGTATCATCAGATTAATGAAGTGAAGCACACCTCTTATCGAATAGATTCTATTGCAATTATTAATCCGGAAGTTGACATCAATGAAAAAGAAAACATTCGTATTTTTTATTAATATAACTGTTCTTTTATTGGTGCTCTCTTTTCCAAGTTTTGCACAAGCACCGAAAAAAGAATTTAAAGTAATTCCCAAAGAAGTAGTACCTTTGTATAATGGTACTTTTGTGGGAGTAGATGTCTATGGAATAGGAAGTAAAATGCTTGGAGGCAATTTTATGAGTTCTGAAGTGAGTGTGGACATGAATCTGAAAAACCGCTTTTTTCCTGTGCTTGAGGCTGGGTTTGGAGCAACGAATACTGATAATGAGGAAGGATTTATCTATAAATCGTCTGCTCCCTACTTTCGGATTGGGATGAATTATAACACCATGTTTAAGAAGAAAAGTTTGAGTCATTTATATGTTGGGGTACGTTATGCTTTTAGTGCCATGAGTTATGATGTGAAAGGTCCTGCCTTAAAAGATGACATTTGGCCTGGTGAAGTACCATTTGAGTATTCTGGTGAGAAAACCACTGCGCAATGGATAGAGTTAGTTATTGGTGTAAGGGCACAAATCTATAAAAATTTCTTAATGGGGTGGGCGTTGAGATATAAATCCCGATTGAGCGTAAAAGAAAATGTAAACACAACTCCATGGTATATTCCAGGTTTTGGTGAAAATAAATCGACTACTTTTGGAGTTACTTATTCCTTGATTTATAAGTTACCTTTTTAATAATGACAAGTTTAGAAAATTGGTTCATTGCGATAGGTTTGGCGATGGATTGTTTGGCTGTATCTATAGCAAGTGGTATCATCATGAAAAAAGTCCGATGGAGAAATATTCTGACGATGGCATTCTTTTTTGGATTTTTTCAATCTCTAATGCCTTTCTTGGGATGGCTTGGAGCCAGTAGATTTAGTCATTTAATTAAGGATATAGATCATTGGCTGGTTTTTGTTATTCTCTTTTTTCTTGGTGGGAGAATGATCTGGGAATCTTTTAAAGAAGATGCTTGCAAGAGAAAATTTAATCCAGCTAGCATGCAAGTGATTTTCACTTTATCTATAGCGACTAGTCTGGACGCACTTGCTGTGGGTGTATCTTTTGCTTTTTTGGGAGTTAAAACGATTGACCAGATTCTTTCACCTATATTAATTATTGGCCTTGTCTCTTTTTTAATGTCAGTATGCGGCTTATTGTTTGGCATCTTTTTTGGATACAGATATAAGATAAAAGTAGAACTTTGGGGAGGACTTATTCTGATTGCGATCGGAACAAAAATATTAATAGAACATTTATATTTACAGTAGAACTTGTATGAATAAAGACTCCGGTAAAAATAGAAGCAGAATGAAATGGGTTACATTATTTTTATTTGCTATTCTTCTAGTGCTACTTTTTTTTATAAACAGGAATGAGACCTATCAATCCGATAGTGGAATTATCTTTGGTACAGCGTATAACATTACTTATCGTAGCGGAATAAATCTAAAAGCAGAAATAGAAAAAGAGCTGAAATGCTTTGATGGGTCAGTCTCTATGTTTAATGATACCTCTGTTATCTCTAAAATAAACAGGAATGAAAATGTAGTACCGGATAAATATTTCTTGACAGTTTTTAAAAAGGCAGAGCAAGTCTCCGCTCAAACCAATGGTGCTTTTGATATAACCGTTGCTCCTTTAGTTAATGCATGGGGATTTGGTTTTAAAAAAAGACAGTCGGTTGATTCACATATTATAGATAGTCTGCTACAGTTTGTCGGTTATCGGAAAGTTTTTTTAAAGAATAATAGAATTGTAAAATCAGATCCTCGGGTAATGCTTGATTTAAGTGCTATAGCCAAAGGATACGGTTCCGATGTTGTAGCTCATTTTCTGGAAAGTAAAGGAATACATAATTACATGGTTGAAATTGGAGGCGAAATAGTGGTTCGAGGTGAAGCTCCTAAAAAAGAGGGACGAAAAGATAGAGAATGGCGCATTGGGATTAATAAGCCGGTGGATGATTCATTGTCAGTGGATCAGTCCTTGGAAACAGTATTGAGGATTACGGACAAAGGGCTGGCTACTTCTGGTAATTATCGGAACTTTTACTATAAAAACGGGAAAAAATATGCCCATACTATCGATCCTATTTCGGGATATCCTATACAACACAGTTTGCTCTCGTCTACAGTTATTGCCCATGATTGCATGACGGCAGACGCTTATGCCACTTCATTTATGGTGATGGGAGTAGAAAGAGCTTTTGCTTTTGCAAAGGTTCATCCTTCTATTGATGTTTATTTTATCTACACTGATGGTAAGGGAAATCTCAAAACCTGTTTAAGTAACGGAATGAAAAAATATATTCAGTCTCAAGAAGAGAAATGATCTTTAAGGTATAAAATAAAATGCCTGCTACATGGATGTTATCCCGTGGCAGGCATTTTCTATTAATATAAATCAATCTGATTTATTTGATTACCTTGTTTGTTGTTGAATCTGGAAAAATAACAATTGGCTTAAAGTTTCTAGCTTCCTCAAAATCCATCATGGCATATGACATAATGATAATGATATCTCCGATTTGTACCTTTCGGGCTGCTGCGCCGTTCAAACATATTTTACCTGAACCGCGTTCACCTTTGATAATATAGGTTTCAAAACGTTCACCGTTATTATTGTCCACGATATGTACTTTCTCATTGGCGATAAGGTTGGCGGCATCCATCAAATCCTCGTCAATCGTAATACTACCCATGTAATTCAAATCAGCTTCCGTTACACGTACACAGTGTAGCTTTGACTTCATTACTTCAATCATCATAAGGTTCGTTTTTTTTAATTAAATCTCTCTATATTTTATATTATCAATCAGTCGGACTTCTCCACAGAACACCGTGATGCAGCCCACTGCATAATTTGTATTCGCCCAGTCTTTTATTTTTTGTAGGTTGTTACCATCTACAATTTCAAAGTACTCCAGGCGTAGTCCCTTTTCAGCAGCAATAGATTCTTCTACAAAACGAAGAGTCTCACTTACTGAATGATCTGCTGCAAAGGTACGACTTTTAAATAATGTTTGAGATATTTTTAAAGCAATTTCACGTTCATGAGTAGATAAACGCGCATTTCTACTACTTAGTGCCAGACCGTCTTCTTCACGTATGATGGAACACCCTACAATTTCAAGGTCATAGTGAAGTTGTTTTACCATTTCTCGAATAATAGCTAATTGTTGAAAATCTTTCTCACCAAAATAAGCTCGGTGAGGCTTTACTGCATCAAACAGCTTGCTGACAATCTGTGCTACTCCATTAAAATGTCCCGGACGGAAAGCTCCCTCCATAACAGTGTCTAGTGGAGCAAAACTGAATTGACGGGTATCTGGCTCAGGGTACATTTCTTCCACTGAGGGAGCAAAAACAAACGAACAACCATTTGCTTCCAGAAGTTTGCAGTCGGCATCTAGTGTATGTGGATATTTTATTAAGTCATTTTTATCATTAAACTGAGTGGGGTTGACAAATACGCTCACCACAGTGATGTCATTCTCTTTCACACTTCGCTTTACCAAAGATGCATGGCCGGCATGTAAAGCACCCATTGTAGGAACTAATCCAACCTTTTTACCCTGAGCCTTAAGTACTGACAGTTCAGCCTGCAACTCATTGATTGTATGTACAATTTTCATTTTTATCTTAATTCTTTAAACTCTTGTTTTAGAAAAACGATGCAAAATAAACCATTATTTATCATATAAAGAAGAAAAAACAAAATTTAATGTTACATAATGTTTCCGTTTCATTGTGTCTGAGGTATGCTTGCTCGTTGATTGATAGTCTCTTAACAATTGATAAGATATTATTGAGGGAGATAACTTGCATAAATGCGATTTTTTTTTTATATCTTTGCAGAATGTTTACGAGAAAGATTTTATTATGATGAAGGCTAACAAGGTTTTATTTATTACACAAGAGATTACCCCTTACTTGCCTGAATCTGAAATGGCAAACGTGGGAAGAAATCTTCCCCAAGCTATTCAGGAGAAAGGAAGAGAGATACGGACATTCATGCCGAAGTGGGGGAATATCAATGAACGCAGAAACCAACTGCACGAAGTCATTCGCCTTTCGGGAATGAACCTGATAATAGATGACACGGATCATCCTCTGATTATCAAAGTGGCTTCTATCCAGTCTGCCAGAATGCAGGTATACTTCATAGATAATGATGACTATTTTCAGCATAAGCTTCAAGAAGTGGATGAAAATGGACAAGAATACGAAGATAATGACAGTAGAGCTATTTTTTATGCTCGTGGAGTTATTGAAACAGTGAAAAAACTTCGTTGGTCTCCTGATATTATTCACTGTCACGGATGGATGACTGCTTTGGCACCCTTATATATCAAAAAAGTATATAAAGATGAGCCTTCATTTAGAGATTCTAAAATAATTTTTTCTGTATATGAAAATGACTTTAAAAATAAATTTCCACAAGACTTTGTTTCTAAACTGATGCTTAAAGAAATCGCTGATGAGGATCTGGCGTCTATTCAGGGAGAAGTGGATTATACAGCATTAATGAAATTGGCAGTGGATTATTCCGACGGAGTAATTCAAAATAGTGAGAATGTAGACCAAGAGATTATGGATTATGCTCGTGGAAAGAATATTCCTGTTCTCGATTTCCAATCACCTGACAATTATGTTGATGCATTTAATGACTTCTACGATAAAGTGTGGGAAACAGAAAAGTAGAATAAGCTAGACAATAGTAAAGTAGAATTAAACTAGACAATCGTTATGAAAGTGAAATATTTATTAGCATCCTTGCTTGCTATCGTTTTTTTCTCCTGTGATGATACCACAGATGCGTTGGGACTCAATATGATGCCGAATAGTGATAAAGTTGATGTTAAAGCAATGAATTTCGACGTAAGTACGCAGACCGTGCTTGCGGGACCTGTCTTTGCTAAAACTAGTATGGGTTTTCTTGGCAAGTATACAGATCCTGAATTTGGAAGCTTTGATGCGGATTTTCTTGCGCAAGTGACTTGTACGGATCAGTTTGAATTTCCACTCGCAAGAATGGTCCCGGTTGATAATAATTCATCAGAAAAAACCTTTGAAGCTACAGCGGCAAGTATAAATTTTTACTACACTAGATATTTTGGAGACTCTTTGAATACATGCCGGTTAAGCGTTTATGAACTAAATAAAGAATTAGTAAAATCAACTCAAAGTTATTATACTGATATAGATCCTTCTCAATATTACAGTACTTCTGGATTATTGGCTAAGAAATCATATTCTGCAGTAGACTTATCTGTAGATGAAGCAACTAGATATTCATCTACTTATTATCCATCAGTAAGTGTCAATTTTCCTTTAAATAGAGCTAATCAATTTATAAAGTTGTTTCAGGACTCTAAAGCAAATGGACTGAATTTTAAAGATGAGTTTGCCAAAGCTTTTAAAGGAATTTATGTGAAATGTGATCAAGGAGATGGGACAGTCCTTTATCTTGATCAAGTACATTTAAATATTTCATTTAAGGTGTATGCTACCGATTCTCTGGGCCATTTCCCGATTAAGAGAAAACAAGCAGGATTTCAAACGGAAGATTCTACTTATATTACTACCGCTCAGTTTGGTTCTACGAAAGAAGTAATTCAGACAAATAGGTTTATTAATGACCAAAAATTGTCTGACCTTGCTCAAATAAAGGATTATACGATGATTAAATCTCCGGCAGGTCTATTTACTAAAGTAACATTGCCAATTGCTGAGATTGCAAATAAGTTGAAAAATGATACCTTAAATTCTGTAAAGTTATCTTTTAACGCTTATAATAAAAACTCCGTTAATAGTTTTGGAATGAGTGCGCCTAAACAGTTGTTGATAGTCAGGGAAAGTGATTATAAAGATTTTTTTGAGAAGAACTTATTAATTGATAATATTACTTCTTTTTTGGCATCCTATTCAGCCTCTACTAATGAGTATACTTTCTCAAATATTACTCGTCTTATAACTACTGCCATGACAGAGAATAAAGAGACAGAGGAAATGTTGTTGATTCCGGTTACTGTGACGCTTGATTCAAATAGCAATATTATTTCTATCCAGCATGATTTAGAACCTGGATACGTGAAACTGAAAGGTGGAACGGATAATAAGTTAAAACTGGAAATAAAATATATAAGTTTTAAATAAAAAATATTCACTAATAAAAACAAAAGCAACTCTATGGAGCTGCTTTTGTTTTTATGAGTGAATAAAAGGTAATGCTGAATTTTATTTTTTTATCTATTCTTTCTTTTCCTTTTTATTAGAGTTTTTTTTAATTTTAGTATCCTTTGACTTTTCTATTTCAGCCGTTTTATTTTCTAATCGGAGAATTTCTTTGTGTAATGCTACCAACTCTTCTCCCTGATTTTTTATAGTGGTAAGCAAAGAATTCAGTTCTTCATTATCTATGTCCTCTGGATAAAGAGCATTCACGCGTTTGATAAAGTCTCCCAAAATATTCATGTAATTTGTAAACGCATCATACGGTGAGTCGTAAAAATCTCGGTTAATACCGATATTAGAATTTTTAGTGGTCATAAAACGGAAATGATTACTTGCTTGTAGGTAATCCCAATCTTGCTTAATTCTTTTGTCATGGCAAAGCCTTACCCGTTCTGAGACACTATATAATTTATTGAAAGCTTCTCGTTGCAGCACATTTCCTAACCATGGACTAATATCTCTTTCTTCATCTGCCCATGAAATAGGGTAAGAGACATCAATGGAAGAGATCGATTTTAATTTAGAGATTACTTCTGTTGGAGTAGAAAACGTAATGCCTTTTGCTTTAGCACATGCTGGAATTGCCTTTAAGAACTCTAGAATATTAGAAGAGAGGGGCTGATCTATACCCAGTGCATCCAGATTCATGGAAATGTTAATGACTTGTTCTTCTTGTGGCAGTGCATCAATCCAATGAATATATGTATCGGCAAACAGAGGATATTCATTCCAATTAGAGTCGGAGAAACGAAGACCGATGTCATCAGATAACTTGAAATCTCTTAATAAAATTTTTAATCCAGGCGCTTGATTGCAATGATAAACATAGTGTGGGCTTTTCCATCCTAACACATGCTTGGCACCTTCCGTTAATATTCCTTTGAATCCCATATTGGCTACGATACTCCCTATCTCATCTGA
>JAATGU010000112.1 GCA_015654535.1 Bacteroidales bacterium | reverse complement strand
GGGAGTTTTGAATTTCATCTTGTTCATTTAATAATCTCAACTGTTTGTTTTGTCAAACTCAAACAGTTCATTTCATCAAAAGTATTAATTGATTTTATTGGAATATTTCCTTTTTTAGGACGATACAGACAACATGAACATTATTTTTTAGTATCTTCGCTTTTCCTTACATAACTACTTAATGTATTTTATTGGGACACCCTAGGATCGGATTTTTAAGTTCAACCGGTCACCCTTTTTTAGGACGATACAAATGAAGGGAGAAAACGAAAAAGTGCCTTCATTCTAGGCTGTCCAAAACCAGATAAACTGATATTCAAATTCGAGATCACCTTATTTTTATATATTGCTGATATGTAAAAGTTTATGCTAAAGAATGGCGAGTATTATTTACATTAAATTTTAATGATTTTCTTCTTTTGCTCACAAGGTTTTCTCCAAGGTTGTCTTTTCCCCATTTTTCAATGTCGCACAAACATACTTTCTCTAAACAGCTTTTAAAGTCGAAAGATTGCTCTTTCGCTTCTAAGTGTACATATAGAGGAAGAAAAAGTACGAAGCTGGTAACTCCATAAAGTGAGTTGCTGGCTTTCCTTGATTTATAAACGCCAAAAAGGGATTCGATAATGTCGGAAGAAGCATTCCATGCGTTCTTACAAGGCTTAATTTTATTTGTTTCTTCCTGTATATATTGAATGATTTCTTGGGCAAGCGTTTTCATTCGTAAAGTGCCTTTTTTAAGATATTTGGAAATATATGGCAAACAGGACTCCAGTGTATGGTGTGAGATGCCATTAGAGATTATTTCCTTTTGCACTGCGTTTATGCATAATATTGACTTATACAGCTCTCTGATCAATGAAGCATATTGTGTAACAAAAGAAAATGCCTCATTTTCATATTTATTCAACTTTCTAAATTTACGGAGCATCTTCATGGCCCAAGTCACGTAATTAGATAAATTCATAAAACGTGCCACGGTACGTTGCTTGGGAGGAATCAAGTAACCTACGCGAAGCATTCCGGATTTTATTTTAGAGGATTGAATATCTTGGGTAAAAGAAATAAACTCTTTCTCTTTTTCATAAAGATGTTTCATCATCAAGCCTAAAGTGTGGCTTACATCACGTATATGAATATATCCGGCTCTTCTTATGCCATTGCCTAAAGAATTGGCATTGTCACTTATAATATATTCAGGAGGGTGCCCTATGTCTTTTTCCGTTTCTCGCAAATCGGACCATATTCTCCAACCATTCCAACTAGGGGCTACGCTCATCTTCAATATATGAACATCTTTGTGAGCTATTGGAGTCTTAGTTAGTTTATCCGCATTTACACCTAAAGTCAGTAGCATCTTTTGGCTACCTATCATTAAACTTTCATCCACTATCTCCGCATATTGTTCGGACTTCATCTCATCCGACGGTTCTTTATAAATATGATATCCGCATTTCTTTATCCAATTTTCTATGGAATTCCTATTTGGAGTGCAAGGAAAATCCCATTTAAAAGTTTCTTGCAATATACTTAGTATCTTAGAAACACCTCTAAAACCGCATCGAATTTTTGTGTATAAACGCACACATAAGGATACGATTAAATCGGAGTATTTGTGCCGATCTATTGGAGTGAGGATAATAGATCGATCACTTTTTTTTTAACGCTACCCCCTGTGATTATCTGATGAGATTTGCAATTACTCGTCTCTAATTTTGATTTTAGTGATCGTATCTCTTTATGTTGAGACTGTTTCTTGGCTAATAATGACTTGTTTTTATCTCGTTGCTTTTGAAGTTGGGATTCAAGAAGCTTTACTTTTTTTACTAATTGTTGAGTCTCTTCTTTATTCATATTACTGTCTTATTACTTTGATTATCTATATTATAGAATACAAAAATAATACTTTTTTAGAACGATACAAATTCTCGTTTGGACAACCTAGAATGAAGGCTCCGTTTTATTTTCTCCCTTCATTGTATCCTTATGAAAATGATTGAAGACTCTTAGGTTTACTAATATATAGGTGACTCGCAATTTATTCTTTACCACATTCGGGGAATCTTATACATTAATTATGTCTACAACGTGAAATTCTCAAGCTACATCTATTATATAGGTGTGGCTTGAGAAACCTCCGTTTCCCTATAATGCACGATGTTTGTAAACTTGCCTTCACCTTCCAACTCATTTACTATTAACACGTTATATGTGAACGAGTGAAGGCTACAAATTTCTTATCTACCTTCACTTTCAGATTTTCAAGAAGCTGATATCTTTACAATCAATGATTAAATAACAATTGACCATTATACACTGTACACTCTCAAAAGATAAATCAAGTGCTCAATTCTTTATAGAAATCATTCCATTGGAATTATTGAAAATATCTTTACTTATCAATATTTTAATAGCATTTTCTGTTGCAGAATCCAAATTAGCACCCATTCTTGTAAAACCCAGTGTTTGTGATATACGCCTTTTTAAATCATCAAACGGCAAAGATATTTGTTGTTCTACAACAAATTCTGCAGCATTCATTACTTCCAAAATCGGTATGTCTAAAATATCACGTTTTGAATTGATCCTATAATATTTATAATTCCTTGAATTTTCTTCTTTTTCCCAATAGATAGCTGTGCTCCCCGACAATGGATCTTTATATGAATCTATTATAAGCCTATCAATAAAAGCTTGTAAGCGACTCGTAACTCTTCCCAAGCCCCATATTTGAAATACCCGTTTATATAACAACGTATTTGTGATAGGTTGCTCTACCATTATAATCTGTTTTAATTGCTCCTGAACTTGCTTGGCTGAATACATAACCATATCAATATTATAGCCCAAACCCATCTCTGGTAAATCGGCAAATCCATATTCTCGTTCTCTATCATTAACAAGTTGAACTAAAGGCTCATTTGCAATATTAAATGCTTTGATCGTATTCGTCTTGATAGAAGCGGCAACTAATTCAATGGGATTATATCCTTTCAAGCTGTCCAATTTATTAATAATACGATCAAGCACTTTCTCCTTATCATCATACCAGTCTACTGACCAAACACGCATGATATTCCAATGAAGCATTTGTAATACATTGGGCTGTACAATTTCTCTATCTCTTGTACTCTTCGTTTCATAATAATTCTTACCATCACAGAGAATTCCTAAAATATAGCTATCTGATTTAGATGAATCAACTATAGCCAAATCAACTTTAAAATTTGAACGTCCAACAAATGTGTCCACTTTATACCCACGTTGCTCAAGTTCTTTCGCTATCAAAGAAATCAAAGAACCTTTCTCTCTGGCTTGTACTTGTGTGATAGCAACAGATAAGGCTCCTCTCTCTGCAAACTCAAGGAATTTTTTCAATCCTTCAACTCCTTTTGCCTTAGTCCGTTTTAAATCAATTTGTTCTGAACCTAAAGAAGAAAAAATTATCATTTCATAACGGGCACGTGAAACCGCAACATTCAAACGACGCTCACCTCCCTTATTATTTAAAGGACCAAAGTTCATCGAAACAGAACCATTTTTATCTGCTCCATAGCCGATAGAGAAAAGAATAACATCTCTCTCGTCTCCCTGAACATTCTCCAGATTATTAATAAAAACCGGTTCCTTGCTTTGAAAAGCTTTTTCCTCTAATTTCGGGTACTTACCCAACTCTTCATTAAGTATATCTTCTATCAAATTCTGTTGAACTTGACTAAATGAAACCACACCAATACTCAGCTCTGAAAGTTTAGTATCTTGCAAACGACGCAGGATTTCTGCTACAATAGCGTCAGCCTCAACACGATTACTACGAGTATGTCCTTTATCATATATTCCATTAACACGCACCAATCGAACTTTCGAAACTTTGTCATCAACAGAAGGAAATGTATATAACTTCCCATCATAATATTGTGAATTGCTAAATGCTATCAAGCTCTCATGCTTGCTACGATAATGCCACGTTAAATAACGAGAAGGCATTGATAACGATATGCAATCATCCAAAATGCTATCCATATCATCGAACTCTGCTTCATCTTCATCAACCTGAGATGATGAGAAGAAACTCGTTGGAGGCATTTGTTTAGGATCACCCACCACTACTAAAGCCTTACCACGTGCTATCGCACCAGCCGCTTCGCTAGTGGGCATCTGCGACGCTTCATCAAAAATAATAACATCAAATTTATCAGCATCCATATCTATATATTGAGCTACCGAAATAGGACTCATTAACATGCATGGACACAACTTAGGTAACAAAGTAGGGATCTGATCTATGATTCTTCGTATAGAAGTTCCTCGCCCACCATTAGTTATATTCCTTTTCAAAATTCCTACTTCCGAATTTGCAGTTGCTTCTATGGTTAATGATGGAATACGTGCTGCTAATCTACAGTACAATTCCTTTTTGCTTAACTCTTGAAATTCAGAGGTCAACTCTTTATATTTATTGATTATCTCTTCAAAAATTAATCCATTAAAAAGTCGTAATGATTCATCAGCTTCAATAGTCTTTATTGCCAATCGATGATAAATACCTTTAGAAAATGCATTAGAAGCTTCAGCACCGGTTTTGTGATGATCAAGGATATAAGACGTAACAGCAGATAGATTTTGACTTTCCAATTGTTTTTTACGTAAGCACCACTGGCACCAATCTTTTATTTGGTCAAAATGCTCCAGCCAATTATCCAGCATAGCTAATAAAGCACTATCCTGTTTATCTACAGAAATATGCGTTGAATACATAGTCATTTCATCTAATAATGCACTATACTTTTTACTATCCTCCACGATCTGTTGTAACAGACTTCCATTTGCTTGCTTAAATACATTCCAATCAAAATCAATTTTGCTAATAAAACAATCTGAAATACCAGCAAACGGTTGCTGGATTATTTCAGAATATTCAATCAACGCCTGATAAATTTTAGGGGCATTGATTAAAATAAGATCTATATCATCCCACTTTTCTTTATTCCTTCTTCCAAAAAATCCAAAACATTTGGCCAATTCCATTGACTGCTCAGAAACGAATTTATTACACCTTTGATAAATAAATATTTTCTCAAGAAGATCCGGTATTTCGTCCTCTTGCAATTCTATATTGTAGAATCTCAATTTCTTTAAAAAAGAACGCTTAGCAAAGAACTTCGGTAAAAACCATTTCAAATCAATAACTTGCCACTCCTGCTGCAAAGTAAATACATTTTCTTCAAGAATCTCTGGTTTATATTTTTGACTCAATTCGACCTTCAACTTATCACGTTGACGCCCGGTTTCTATTATTTTTTTCCACTCATTGATCAACTCATCATTTCCGCAGAGCTCAAGTATTGACTTATTTAATAAAGGATTTACAATCAAAGCCTCACACATCTTTCTCATCCAAACAATACCATCCAAAGTATTTGGTATGACTAATGCTAGTTGACTCTTAAAAAAGTTTTTTTCATCGATGACTCGAAGAAAGATTTCTTTAAATTGCAGAATAAGCTCATGCACTTTTTGGATACTCTCTAATGAAGTACTTTGCAAATCGAGATCTTTCAGCGGATGCTCTGCCGGATGCCCAGTTATTAAAAACACCGTATCCAGACTTTTAATTGAATCAGTATATGCGTCAAGCTTATCTTTGGTAATAGAATCCAATGCCTTTGAATCCACTTGCAATTCATCCCCTTGTATAGATAAATAATCAGAGATACAATCATATAAAGAATATCCGGATGCATGAGAACGATGCAATGACTCTATGTAATCAATCAATTTTTTCCTACTCTCAAATAATTGTGCTGATATTTTATTATACTCTTCAGGCGATTGAATATGCACCACTTCTGTAGCTTTTTGAAGCTGAGCTAAAAAATGAGATTTAGTGACTTTATTAGAATGTAACTCCAAACAAAAAGGATCTAGTCCGATCTTAGCCAATCGGCTCTGAACCACAGAAAGTGCTGCCATTTTCTCTGCCACAAATAATACTCTCTTTCCTTTATACAAGGCATTAGCTATCATGTTGGTGATCGTCTGAGACTTTCCGGTTCCTGGAGGCCCG
>JAATGU010000158.1 GCA_015654535.1 Bacteroidales bacterium | reverse complement strand
TGTGTTTGTGTTGTGACGGTGCCCGACGTGAGTCGTAGCACCGTCTTTTTTCTAATATAGTATTCATTTTTGTTTAGGGTATTTTATTCCTCAGTAGTCATAGGTATAGAGTAAGGAATTTAATAGTAATTAATTAAAGATGAACATTATGAAAACACTAGTAAGACAAAGCATACGCAGCCTATTGCTGTTGATGTTTCTTTTAAACATTCAAAATGAAGCAATCGCTTCTGAAAAAGAAAACTTTCTCATTGTAAATGGAGTTGTGAAAGATATGCAGACTAGGAAAAAGCTGGAATACGTAACCATCTCTATTCCTGGCAGTAATACAAGTACAATAACCAATTCCGATGGTGGATTTTCACTAAAGGTTAAGACCTCTGCTCATGCTCAGGAAATGGAGCTTTCTCATGTGGGATATTTGAATACCCGTGTTCCCATCCTCAGTAATGAAGAGACTCAAACGTTCTATCTCACTCCTAATGCTCACTTATTGAAGGAAATTATTGTTCGTCCCGATTATGCTCGTCATATACTGGAACAAGCAATCGAACGGATACAAGCAAATTATAGTCCGAAGTCTAACATGTTTACCGGCTTTTATCGCGAAACAGTTCAAAAAGGGAAACGATACATTCAATTGTCCGAAGCAGTGATAGATCTTTATAAAGAACCTTATTCAAAAGGAATTGACTATGATAGAGTACGTGTATTCAAAGGGCGTAAATTAATAAGTCCTCGCCAAAAAGATACATTAGCTGTTAAATTAATGGGAGGCCCGTATATTTCTATACTTCTTGATGTAGTAAAAAACCGGGATATCTTATTGGATAATCAAATGCTATCTACTTATGAATATACTCTTGAGGAATCCGTCAATCTGGATAATCGTCCACAGTTGGTTATTAGTTTTCGTCCCGCAGTAGTAATGCCTTATGCACTCTATTATGGCAAGTATTTTATCGATCGTGAGACGCTGACCTTTACTCGCATTGAATTTAGCTTAGACATGCGTGATCGTGAAAAGGCTATTAGTGAAATATTAATTAAGAAACCGTTTGGGCTCCGTTTCAAACCATCCGAAGTTAATTTTTTAATTACTTATAAACAACAAAATGGAGTGAGTTATCTCAATTATATTCGTAGCGAATCAAAGTTTAAGTGTGATTGGAAGAGACGTCTTTTCTCAAGTAAATATTCAGTGGTTTCTGAAGTGGTAACCACCGAGCGCAATGATACTCCAATAGAATCAATCCCTTATAAAGAATCATTTAAGAAAGACCAGGTTTTTTCAGATAAGGTGAGTAATTTTTCTGATAATAATTTTTGGGGAGAATATAACATAATAGAACCTACAGAGTCTCTATTGGATGGTATGGCTAAACTGAAAAAACAATATCGATAAGCATTTATAAAGAAAAAGAATTGTATATTTGAGTTTTTATTTCAGGACAAAATATTAATTCAATGTGAATTAAATGTATGCTTAATGATTTGCTGCTCCTTAACAGGATAAAAAATGGTGATGTCCGGGCTTTTGAAAAGTTGTTTCGGTTATACTATGAGCCTCTTTGCTATTACTCGGATTCCTTCTTAAATAATATGGATAGTGCTGAAGAAATAGTTCAGAATTTATTCTATGTATTTTGGAAGGAAAGAGAGAATATAGAGATTCGGCTTTCGGTGAAATCATATCTTTATCAGGCTGTTCAGAATAAGTCTTTTGATTATCTAAAACATCTTCAGGTGATGGATATTTATCGAGGGAAGATTATTCAGGAAGAAACTGAAACAAGTAATTTTTCACCCGATGAAGAGTTGGAATACAAAGAGTTGGAAACTAAATTTGCATCTTTGCTTCAGCGATTACCTGAACGTCAGAGAAAAATTTTTTGTATGAATCGTTTTGGTGGAAAAAAGTATTGTGAGATTGCCAAAGAGCTTTCTATTTCAGTTAAAACGGTCGAAGCCGATATTAGTAAAGTACTCGTTATCCTGCGGAAGGAGTTGAAACATTATTATCAATAAAATTATGATTAACAAGAAACCAAATATAGATCAAGCATGGAGCGCCCTTTATTCAAGACTGCAAAATGACAGCCTGTTAAGTGAAGAAGTTTTCATTATGAAAAAGAGAAAAATGACGCTCTCTGTTCGTTGGATTGCTGCATGTGTGATCGTTATTCTGAGTGCAACATTTTTTTTCTATAATTATTCTGATAAAGAAGCGGTGGAGCTATTGACTCTTCAAAATACAGAAAAAGATAATGTGTTGGTAAAGACGCTTGATGATGGCTCTACTATTTATTTAGCTTCTAATGCCTCGGTAAGTTATCCAAAGTCTTTTGCATCAGATCAAAGACAAGTCACTTTGAAAGGAGAAGCTTTGTTTGATATATCCAAAAATCCCACAAAACCGTTCTTAATTGATGCCGGAAAAGTTACGGTGAAAGTACTAGGTACAGCTTTTAAAGTAAAATCTGCTGCTGATGGCAGCTTTGAACTTACAGTGCAACGAGGGCGCGTTCGGGTTACTGAGAATGTGGGAGGAGAATCTATTGTGGTGAGTGTAGGGCAGTCTGTTAAGTCTGTTGGCAATCATTTACATAAGTTTCTCAATACAGATCAAAATATATTTGATCATTATATTGCAAAAATGCGCTTTAAAGATGAGACTCTTGCAAATATTGTACATGTGATCAACCAAAATAATCATACCTTTGTTGTACTTAAAGGAAATTTATTGAAATCGAATAGACTTAATGTGCAATTTTATAATAATAATGTGGACGAAATGACTCAGATTATCACTCTGGCTCTTAATCTGAAACGTGAAATCCGTCAGGATACCATTTATATTTCTCAACCTTAAATGGTCTAAATCTATGAAACGGTTATGCTTATTTCTTTTCTTTTCATACATCGTTCTGTCATCTGGATGGTCGGAGGACGGTGTGGATCCTTTAAGCAAGCATATTCGGATGGAAAAACAAAGAAATACTATTTATGAATTATTGAATTCTATTGGTGATGTGTCGGGATTCTATTTTATTTATGATAGTAAAATTATTGATAATGAAAGGAAAACGAAGATTCCGGCTGGTTCATATTCTATTCGTGAAGCAATCTTCCGCGTTTTACAAAGCGAGGACTATACTTTGAAAACCATTGGCCATTACATTCTGATTAATCGAAAAAACACTTTTGCACTATCTTTGCATAAAATGACTGTTTCAAAGGTCAAGGATAGTTTATGTTATAAGCATCTTAATGGAACTGTGCTCGAGAAGATGACACAAGCTCCCATTCCTTATTGCTCTGTCAGCCTCGAAGGAACGGGAATTGGGACAATAACCAATAATAATGGTAAGTTTGTATTGGTTGTGCCTGACTCCATGCATGTCGATAAGTTACATATTTCTCATATCGGTTACGAATCACATCAGATTCCCATCGCTTTTATGGAAGATAACCCAATTGATATTTATTTAACCCCTCGTATTATTCCTCTTCAGGAAGTGATTGTCCGCTTGGTGAATCCAAAAAAAATAATAAAAGAAGCCTTAGAAGCCCGAGACCGCCTTTACTTGGACAAACCTTCTTACTTTACAACTTTTTACAGAGAAGGAATAGAACGGAAGAAAGAACTACTCAAACTTACGGAAGCTGTTTTTAAAGTTTATAAGCAAAGCTATGAGAACTCTTTGTCTCCCGATATGGTAAAGTTGTTAAAAATGAGAAAGATTACAAATAAGGTTGTAAAAGATACGGTTATACTCAGAATGAAAGCAGGTGTAGATGCTTCTTTGTTATTAGATATAATGAAGAATATACCCGACTTCCTCGAAATAGATGATAAAAATGTTTATGAATATTCTAAGGTTGATATGACCGAAATAGATTCTCATATGGCACATGTAATATCTTTTCAACAGAAAAAAGAAAATACTGATCCGCTCTATACTGGGAAATTATATATTGATGCAGAGAACTCTGCATTGCTTGGTGCACAACTTGAGATAAATCCTCAATATATAGAAAAGGCAGAAGAGTTGTTTGTTATAAAGCGTGGCAAGCATGTGAATATTCACCCTCAACAGATAGTATATTCAGTCTCTTATAAGGAATTGAATGGTCGATATTATATGAATCATGTGAGGGGGGATTTATTTTTTAAAATAAAAGGGAAATGAGAATTCTTTTATAATCCGATGCATATTTTCTTTGAAATGGTTACTTGTAAAGTTGATACTATTAACGTAGAACCTTTTCCTCGTGACGAAAGGCTCCCAACCAAGCAGATTTTTTCAGAAAAAAGTTTTGCTTATGATGATAAATTCTGGGGAAATTTTAATATCATATTACCAGAAGAGAATATTAGCAAAAATTTATTCCGCATTACTTCTAAAATTGAGGAATCGGGAGAATAACATTTCTCTTTATAATTTTCCTTGCCAGATAAAATAGTTTGGAAAAGAAAGGTTGATTTTCTCTACCGGAGTATCAAAGATACCGTAGAGTGAGGAGCCTGAACCGGACATAGATGCATAAAGAGCCCCCATCTCATACAACGTTTTTTTAGCGTTTTTTATTTCAGGATATTGAGCAAATACACTTTTTTCAAAGTCGTTTATTAAATGATCCTTCCATTCTTTTACGGGTAGTTGCACAATCTCTGTGATCCTTTTTTGAGGGTATTTAGGAGATATGAGTGAAAAAGCATCCCGGGTAGATACAAAAATAGGTGGTTTAATAATTAATATATAAAGTCCTTTTAATAAAATATTTATGGGTGAAAAGATATTCCCTGTTCCTGTTGCAAAGGTAGGCTCGTTGTAAATGAAAAAAGGGCAGTCGGCTCCTAAGTTTGAAGCTATTGTTTCCAGCTCTCCCAGCGATAAATTCAAAGAAAACTTTTTATTTAGCAACGTTAACATGAAGGCACCATCGGCAGAGCCTCCACCCAATCCTGCGCCGGACGGTATTTGTTTTTGTAGATAAATGCTTATTGCCGGAAGATTAAATTTCTCTTTCAATAGCCGATAAGCTTTTATCACCAGATTATCTTCAACATTTCCGGTTATGGGTGTTCCTGATACCTGTAATTCAACTTTTTTATCTGAGCTTTTTAAGGTCACAATTTCTAAAGCATCTTCAAGATGTATCGGATAAAAAATTGTTTCTAGATTATGATAACCATCAGGACGTTTCTCTATGATATTTAGTCCTATGTTTATTTTGGCATTGGGAAATGTAATCATTCTTTTTCTTTTTAGAATGCAAATATACATCATAATATTAAAATTAGAATTAAAATAAGAAATATAAAAGAAGCCAGATCTTTTCTGCTCTTCATTAAAAACTATATCTTTGTCTCCCCATATTAGGTTTAGAATAGAAAATGGAACAAAAAAGAAATACACGAGGAACCAAACCGAAAGTGCAACCTGTTGCAGATTACGGACGATTACAACCACAAGCACGTGAGTTTGAAGAAGCGGTGCTGGGAGCATTGATGCTCGAAAAAGACGCTTATCCGCAAATAAGCGAGATCCTTCGTCCTGAGTCATTTTATGATCATCATCACCAAATGATTTTTGCAGCAATTACTGATTTGGCTGTCCGTCAAGAGCCAATTGATATTCTAACGGTTACTGAGCAACTTAAAAAACGCGGGGAGCTTGAAGAAGTAGGAGGTCCATTTTACATTACTCGGCTAAGTAGCCAGGTAGCCTCTTCTGCACATATAGAATACCATGCACGTATTATTGCGCAGAAATATTTGGCACGTGAATTGATTTCTTTTACCAGCGAGATTCAAACAAAATCTTTTGATGAGACGCTTGATGTAGACGATTTAATGCAGGAAGCTGAAGGACGGCTTTTTGAAATATCTCAGCGAAATCTTAAAAAAGATTATACACAGATTAATCCAATCATCTCGGAAGCTTATGAATTACTGCAAAAGGCTGCGGCTAGAACCGATGGTTTAAGTGGATTAGAGAGCGGTTTTCATGGATTGGATAAGATAACCTCTGGTTGGCAGAAATCTGATTTGGTGATTATAGCCGCTCGTCCGGCTATGGGTAAGACTGCTTTTGTATTGTCAATGGCACGCAATATTGCTGTAAATTTTAGAAATCCTGTTGCACTATTTTCTCTTGAAATGAGCAACGTCCAGTTAGTAAATCGTCTTATTGTTAATGTTTGCGAAATTCCCGGTGAAAAAATAAAGAGTGGTCAACTTGCACCTTACGAATGGCAACAGTTAGATTATAAGTTAAAAGACTTGATTGATGCCCCTCTGTATGTAGACGATACTCCTTCACTTTCTGTTTTTGAATTAAGAACAAAAGCAAGAAGATTGGTACGGGAACACGGAGTAAAATTAATCATTATTGACTACCTTCAGCTGATGAATGCCAGTGGAATGTATTTTGGTAGTCGTCAGGAAGAAGTTAGTACGATCTCCCGTTCTTTGAAGGGGCTTGCAAAGGAATTGAATATCCCTATTATCGCCCTGTCTCAGTTGAATCGTGGAGTAGAGAATCGTGAAGGTGTTGATGGAAAACGCCCACAATTGTCTGACCTCCGTGAGTCTGGAGCCATTGAGCAGGATGCCGATATGGTTTGTTTTATTCACCGTCCCGAATATTATAAGATTTTTACGGACGAAAAAGGAAAAGATCTGCGCGGAATGGCAGAAATTATTATTGCTAAACACCGTAATGGTGCTACAGGTGACGTTTTACTTCGCTTTAAAGCTGAGTATGCTAAATTCCAGAATCCAGACGATGACACTATTATTCCCATGCCCGGAGAAAATGGAGTAGTTGGCTCCAAATTAAATAAACAGGCGCAAGGTTTAATTCCCCCACCTCCAGAGGAATATCCTTCTCAGAGCGGAGCCAATCCATTTGGTAATATTGGCTCTGATGGGCCGTTACCCTTCTAACTCTTTTTCGTGATTATAGCGTACAAAATAAAAAAACTTATTACCTTTGCAAGTCTTTTTTTGCAAATATATAAAATTTAATGATATGAATATCTCTTATAATTGGCTGAAAGAGTATGTCAATTTTGATTTATCACCCGATGAAGTTGCTGCAGCACTAACCTCAATTGGCCTCGAAACCGGTGGAGTAGAAGAAGTACAAACCGTGAAAGGCGGATTGGAGGGGTTGGTCATCGGTGAAGTTCTTACTTGTACAGAACATCCCAATTCAGACCATTTACATATTACTACTGTTAATTTAGGAAATGACGAACCAACTCAGATTGTTTGTGGCGCCCCTAATGTAGCAGCCGGACAAAAAGTAATAGTAGCCACTTTGGGTACAAAACTTTATGACGGAGAAGAATGCTTTACAATAAAGAAATCAAAGATTCGTGGTGTGGAGTCTATCGGTATGATTTGTGCAGAGAATGAGATAGGAATAGGAACAGATCATGCAGGAATTATTGTCCTTCCGGCAGATGTGGTTCCTGGTACACTTGCTAAGGATTACTACAATATAAAGAGTGACTATATACTTGAGGTTGACATTACCCCAAATCGTGCAGATGCTTGTTCACATTTCGGCGTTGCTCGTGACCTTTATGCCTATCTTATACAAAACGGCTATAAGAAACAATTAATTAAACCATCCGTTGATGCTTTTAAAGTTGAAAATCACGATCTGGATATAGAAGTGATTGTAGAGAATAATGAAGCTTGTCCACGTTATGACGGACTCACTATCAAGGGAATTACGGTAAAGGAGAGTCCTGAATGGATGCAAAACAGGCTGAGAGCAATTGGTGTTCGCCCTATCAATAATATAGTGGATATCACAAACTATATAGTTCATGAATTGGGACAACCATTACATTGTTTTGACGCCGATGTAGTTGGCAAAAAATTGATTGTAAAGACTTTACCTGAAGGAACTCCTTTTACCACACTTGACGGAATAGAGAGAAAGCTTAGTGAACATGATTTGATGATCTGTAATGAAGAAGGTCCGATGTGCATTGCCGGAGTTTTTGGTGGCCTGGATTCGGGCGTAACAGGAAAAACGGTCAATATCTTCTTGGAAAGCGCTTATTTTCATCCAACGTGGGTACGTAAGACCGCACGTCGTTATGGATTAAATACAGATGCTTCTTTCCGTTTTGAGCGAGGAATTGATCCTCTTTATACAGATTATGTATTAAAACATGCCGCGCTTTTGGTAAAAGAATTGGGTGGGGGAACTATATCTTCAGAAATTAAAGAAGTATATCCTGTCCCTTTTAGCAAATTTAATGTAGACATTACTTATAAAAAGATAAATACTCTTATTGGCAAAGAGATTCCGGTTGAAGTGGTGAAGAGTATCCTTACCAGTCTTGAAATAGAAATTACGAATGAAACGGCAGAAGGTCTTTCATTGTTAGTACCTCCTTACCGAGTAGACGTACAGCGTGATGTAGATGTTATTGAAGATATTCTTCGGATATACGGATATAATAATGTGGAAATTTCCACTACACTGAAATCGAGCTTAACTACTAAAGGAGAAGTTGATCGATCCTATAAATTGCAAAGCCTTATTTCAGAGCAATTGGTAGGTTGTGGCTTCAATGAAATATTAAATAATTCCTTAACCAGAGCAGCTTATTATGACAAATTGACTTCTTATCCGTCAAATAATCTGGTGATGTTGATGAATCCATTAAGTGCAGACTTAAATTGCATGCGTCAGACTTTATTGTTTGGCGGTTTGGAAAGTATTGCTCATAATGCGAATCGTAAGAATGCTGACTTAAAGTTCTTTGAGTTTGGCAATTGTTATTATTTCCATGAGGAAAAGAAGAATGCTGAAAAAGTACTTACAGCCTATAGCGAAGATTATCATTTAGGCATTTGGGTTACTGGTAAAAAAGTAACTAACTCGTGGGCACATATAGATGAGCAAAGCTCTGTCTATGAATTGAAAGCTTATGTGGAAAATGTCTTTCTTCGTTTAGGAATTGATCTTCATAAGTTGGTTATTGGTAATTTAACCGATAATATATTCTCTTCTGCTTTATCCGTTTATACTCAAGGAGGTAAACGTTTGGCCGCATTTGGTGTTGTTGCTAAGAAACAATTAAAGGCTTTTGATATTGATAATGAAGTTTATTATGCCGATCTTAACTGGAAGGAATTAATGAAAGCCATTAAATCTGTAAAGGTTTCTTATAAAGAAATATCTAAATTCCCGGCTGTGAAGAGAGACCTTGCGTTACTTATAGATAAGCAAATTCAGTTTGCGGAAATTGAAAAAATAGCTTATGAAACAGAACGGAAACTTTTGAAATCAGTTTCTTTGTTTGACGTTTATGAAGGGAAAAAACTCGAACTCGGAAAGAAATCATATGCGGTGAGTTTCTTACTTCAGGACGAAACACAAACTCTGAATGAAAAGCAGATAGATAAGATAATGAGTAAATTGGTTGCCAATCTTGAAAGTAAATTGGGTGCAAAACTTAGATAATTATATATTAAAATAAAAACATAAATAAAGATGGGAAGAGCGTTCGAATACAGAAAAGCTACCAAGCTAAAAAGATGGGGAAATATGGCTCGTACATTTACGAGAATAGGTAAACAAATCGCTATTGCTGTAAAGGCAGGCGGTCCTGATGCCGAAAATAATCCACATTTACGTTCGGTTATTGCCAACGCAAAGGCTGCCAACATGCCGAAAGAAAATGTGGAAAGAGCCATTAAAAGAGCTATTTCTAAAGATACGGAAGATTACAAAGAAATGGTTTATGAGGGATATGGTCCCTATGGGATTGCAATTTTAATAGAAACTGCTACAGATAATACCACACGAACAGTGGCCAATGTACGAAGTATCTTGAATAAAAACAATGGATCTTTAGGAACATCTGGTAGTCTGGATTTTATGTTTACTCGTAAGTCTATGTTTACCGTGGCTCCAAAAACAGGTGTCTCTGTAGAAGATTTGGAATTGGAATTGATAGATTATGGCGTTGACGAACTGGATGCCGATGAAGATGGTATTACTCTATACGGTGAATTTCAATCTTTTAATGCCATTCAAAAATATTTGGAAGAGAATGGTTTTGAAATTATTAATTCTGAGTTCACACGTATTCCTACTGATTTGAAAGAAGTCAATGCAGAGCAACGTGCTGCTATTGATAAATTAATCGAAAAATTGGAAGATGACGAAGATGTACAAAGTGTTTATCACAACATGAAGCCGTCTGACGAAGATTAAATAAATGAAATCTCTGTATAAAACATCAGGAACCTGTAGCACTTATATTGCCTTGGAGGTGGAAGATGGCATTCTTAAGAATGTAATGTTTCAGGGAGGATGTAATGGGAATTTGAAAGGTCTTTGTCTGTTGGTGAAAGACATGCCGGTGGATGAGATACTTTCCAAGCTTGAAGGTATTACTTGTGGAGGGCGTCCCACTTCCTGTCCGGATCAATTATGCCAAGCTTTACGACAAATTAAATAGAAAACAACAACCGACGAAAGAGTTCCACGTTTTTTATAAAATATAATCTTAGTATTTAATTTTATAAATTTCGTGGAATTCTTTTATTTATGCTATTTATAAAGCTTAGGTCCAACTGAGATCCGGAGGAGTTCTGCTTTATTTTTATTGGAAAAATAAATGTATTCTATGGTGGTATTAAAATCCTTATACTCTTTTAAATCCACTGAGTTACGGACTGCCGCAATCATAGAAGCCTCCATTTGTTTTTTGTCCTTTTGAATAGAATCTGCATTATCAATATTTCCCGATAGGGTGTAGCAGTTCCGGTTGGTATTTGTTTTTATATCATAGATCATACTGTCTACGCTTACCCCTGTACTTAGTTTAATGGGACATTTAGCCGTATATTCTTTGGCCAGCCTTTCAAACGTTTTTTCCTTTGATTCCTGACAGGAAACGAAAAATAATACGATTCCTGCTGCAAATAGTACGATTTTTTTCATTTTTTTATTTATTTATTCTACGAAGATAAGCGTAAATTTTGAACATATCAATATCGCATCGTGTTTTTATTGGTTATCTTTGCACAAACATATTAAAAATAAGAAGAGAATATGATTAATTTTTTTAAAGACTTACAGCGGAAGGACCACAAACGCTATTTAGGTGGACTGGATGTTTTTAGATATATTGGTCCGGGATTATTAGTTACTGTTGGATTTATTGACCCTGGAAACTGGGCATCTAACTTCGCTGCCGGATCGGAATTTGGGTATACATTGCTTTGGGTAGTCACTCTTTCCACAATCATGCTTATAATTCTTCAACACAATGTGGCTCATCTTGGAATCGTAACGGGTTTATGTCTTTCGGAAGCTGCGACACAATATGCGCCCAAATGGATTTCACAACCTATTCTTGGAACAGCAGTCCTTGCTTCTATCTCTACTTCGCTGGCTGAAATACTAGGTGGAGCCATTGCACTTCAAATGTTACTGAAAATTCCCATTATGTGGGGAGCAATTCTGGTTACGGCATTTGTATTTATTATGCTGTTTACCAACTCCTATAAGAAGATAGAGAGGTCTATTATTGCATTTGTTTCAGTAATAGGGCTCTCGTTCATTTATGAAATATTTCTGGTGGAAGTTAATTGGCCTTTGGCTGTAAAGGGTTGGATGACCCCTAGTATTCCTCAGGGAAGTATGCTCATTATAATGAGTGTGCTGGGAGCTGTAGTGATGCCTCATAATCTTTTTCTTCATTCGGAGGTTATTCAGAGCCATGAATACAATAAGAAAGATGATGCATCCATCAAAAAAGTATTGAAATATGAGTTGTTTGACACCCTTTTTTCTATGATTGTGGGTTGGGCTATTAATAGTGCCATGATATTATTGGCGGCAGCTACTTTCTTTAAACTAGGGACAAAAGTAGAAGAACTTCAACAGGCAAAATCATTATTGGAGCCACTTTTAGGAAATAATGCCGCCATTGTTTTTGCTTTGGCTCTTCTGATGGCAGGTATTTCGTCTACCATCACCAGTGGTATGGCAGCGGGTTCTATTTTTGCCGGTATATTTGGCGAATCTTACCATATAAAGGATGTACATTCACGGTTAGGAATCATTCTTTCCTTGGGCATCGCCCTTTTGTTAATCTACTTTATCGGTGATCCTTTCAAAGGTTTAATCATATCTCAAATGATACTTAGCGTTCAGCTGCCCTTTACTGTTTTTCTGCAAGTAGGATTAACTTCTTCACGCAAGGTTATGGGAAATTATGTAAATAGTACATGGAGTTCATTTGTGCTTTATTCTATTGCAGTGATCGTTACTATTTTGAATTTAATGCTGTTATTTTCTTAAATTCGTAACTATAAATCAAAGAAATATTGTACAAAAGAATAGATTCTTTTGTACAAGAAATAAATAAAGTATAAGCAAGATTTTAAAAATATAATAGAAGAAAGAATAGCGAAAGTTTTGGCGTATTTTAAGTATAGGTATAAATAATTGCTCACAGTCATAGTGGTGGCTTTTGTCGATTTGTATGGATATTCTGAAGAACACCTTGAAAAGCAAGAAATAAGAGATTAATAAGCTGAAAATATTACATCTATATTAAATTTTAACTATATAATGTGCTATACAACATAAAATTGTATATATTTGCAAGTAAAATAAAACCTATACAAAAAGATTTTGTTTTAGGGTAGATGAATGTTTAACTAAAAGTATTTTCAAAATGTTGAAAGAAAAAGCAGGAACTGTTGCAGGTCTCATTTGGAATGCATTGAACGGCACTGAAGGTTTAACAGCAAAACAAATTAAGAAAGCAACAAAATTAGTAGACAAAGATTTCTATTTAGGACTTGGTTGGTTGCTGAGAGAAGAAAAAGTCTCTACAAAAGAAGTAGAAAATGATCTTTTTATTGCACTGAAGTAAGAAAGCGAATAACTTATTTATAAAAAATGCGCTGACACATTCTATTATGTAGTCCGCGCATTTTTTTATTTTACCTTCTTTGTGTATCTTTGTCCACCAATATAATGATTAAGAAACTGATGAAGAATATACGAAACTTTTGCATTATTGCACATATTGACCACGGTAAATCCACTTTGGCCGACCGATTACTTGAATTCACTAAGACAATTCAGGTAACAGGCGGGCAGATGCTTGATGATATGGACTTGGAGAAGGAGAGAGGAATTACCATTAAGAGTCATGCCATTCAAATGGAATATATGTACAAAGGCGAGAACTATATTCTTAACTTGATAGATACTCCGGGACATGTGGATTTTTCTTATGAAGTATCTCGTTCCATTGCCGCTTGTGAAGGCGCTTTATTGATTGTAGACGCCTCTCAGGGAGTGCAGGCACAGACTATTTCCAATCTTTATATGGCAATAGAGCACGATTTAGAGATTATTCCGGTAATAAATAAATGTGATATGGCAAGTGCTATGCCTGATGAAGTGGAAGATGAAATTATAGAATTGCTTGGAGTCAAGCGAGAATCCATTATCAGAGCTTCGGGAAAGACTGGCATGGGAGTAGAAGAAATTCTTGCGGCTGTAATAGAACGTATACCTTGTCCTATAGGTGATGAAGAAGCTCCGTTACAAGCATTGATTTTTGACTCTGTATTTAACTCCTTTCGTGGCATTATTGCTTATTTTAAAATTACTAATGGGGTGATTCATACCGGTGATAAGGTGAAATTCTTTAATACTGGAAAAGAATATGCGGCTGATGAAATTGGAGTGTTGAGAATGGATATGATCCCCCGCAAAGAGCTTCGTACAGGAGATGTGGGCTACATTATTTCCGGAATTAAAACTTCAAAAGAAGTGAAAGTAGGAGATACCATCACCCATATTGCCCGTCCATGTAGCAATGTTATTCCCGGCTTTGAGGAAGTAAAACCGATGGTTTTTGCCGGAGTTTACCCCATTGAAGCTGAAGAGTTTGAAGATCTTCGCGCTTCGCTCGAAAAGTTACAATTAAATGATGCCTCCCTTACCTTTCAACCAGAAAGTTCATTAGCTCTGGGATTTGGTTTCCGTTGTGGATTCCTCGGGTTGCTTCATATGGAGATTGTGCAGGAACGCCTCGATCGTGAGTTTGATATGAATGTGATTACTACAGTGCCCAACGTATCTTACCAAATTTATGATAAACAGGGAAATATGACTGAGGTACATAATCCTGGCGGAATGCCGGACCCCACTTTGATTGACCATATTGATGAGCCATATATTAAGGCATCTGTCATTACCACTACAGATTATATTGGTCCTATTATGACTCTTTGTTTAGGTAAAAGAGGCGAATTGGTGAAGCAAGAATATATTTCTGGTAATCGGGTAGAGATTTATTATGATATGCCATTGGGTGAGATTGTGATTGATTTTTACGACAAATTGAAAAGTATTTCAAAGGGTTATGCATCATTTGATTATCATCCGTCGGGTTTTCGTCCTTCCAAATTGGTAAAACTGGACATTTTGCTCAACGGTGAGGCGGTAGATGCGCTGTGTACCCTTACTCATGTGGATAATGCCTATGATCTGGGCAAACGTATGTGTGAGAAGCTGAAAGAATTGATCCCCAGACAGCAGTTTGATATTGCTATTCAGGCAGCTATCGGAGCAAAAATTATTTCCCGTGAAACCATTAAAGCAGTGCGAAAGGATGTAACTGCCAAATGTTACGGTGGAGATATCAGCCGTAAACGGAAATTGCTTGAGAAGCAGAAAAAAGGAAAGAAGCGAATGAAGCAGATTGGTAATGTGGAAGTTCCTCAAAAAGCCTTCCTTGCAGTACTGAAGCTGGATTAATAGAGAATATTTTATAAAATAGATATCCTCTTTCCCTTAATAAATTGGAAACGTATTTTTCTGATTTAAGTTCCCTGAAATATCACGTAAATGGAGGAATGTTTGCTCATGTTTGTTGTTTTGTTAGCAATGATGGTGGTAAATCTTCTTTCTGGAGTCGTTGGGTATGTCGTTTTGAATAGGGTGCTTCCCAAGGTTACTCATCATCTTCATCTAGGTCGGTAATAGGGAGAATTTTTTGTGATTCTTCTGTAGGTAAAGCTTCTACCTGCCTCAATCTTCGCTCAATGGCACGGGTACGTTTGCCCATTACCTCTTCCAGTTGGTCGCCTGCATTCTGAAGATTCTTTTGTACCTTTTCCAATAACCCACCAAATTTGCTAAATTCTGTTTTTACCGCTCCAAGTACGGTCCATACTTCGCTTGTTCTTTTTTGGATGGCCAATGTACGGAACCCCATTTGTAGACTGTTCAATATGGCTCCTAGTGTGGTGGGACCAGTAACCACAATTTTATATTCTTTCTGCAAAGTTTCTACCAATGAAGTCCTTCGAATCACTTCCGCATAGATACTTTCAAAAGGAAGAAACATGATGGCAAAATCTGTGGTAAAAGGAGGATCAATATATTTGTCGTGAATATCTCTTGCCATTTTTTTTATAGTCGCTTCCAGTTGCTTTGAGGATGACTCTATCAAAGCAGCATCACCAACCTCAAAGGCATCGTAATATTGCTCATACACATCTTTAGGAAATTTGGCATCAATAGGTAGATAGACTATGTTATTGAAATCATCTTTTCCAGGAAGTTTAATGGCATATTCCACAAACTCCGTTCCATTTCTTTTCGTCTTTACATTGGCATCATATTGTTCCGGGCTCATCATCTGTTCCAATAAAGCACCCAATTGCACTTCACCAAAAGTTCCACGCATCTTTACGTTACTTAATACCTTTTTCAATCCGCCCACATCTTGTGCTAAAGACTTCATTTCGCCCAATCCTTTTTGTACATTCTCCAGTTGTGTACGTACAATTTCAAAGGATTGTCCAATCCGTTCATTCAGAGTTTTTTGTAACTTCTCTTCGACCATGAGCCTCATATCATCCAAACGTTTTTCTGTAGATTTTATGAGTGCTTCTTGAGTTTTACCCATTGCCTCGAACTTTTCCCTTTGAATTTCGTTGCCGGTCATTAAGTTTTTATGGAGAGTGTCCTGCATCTGTTGTATAGAAGTATTCAGAGTCGTGGCCAATTCTGTGCGGAATTCCCGAATAGCTTTACTGAGTTCATCTCTGTTCTCATGAGATTGCTCACGAATTACTGTTTCCAAACGAATATTTTGCTCTTTGATTAAGCTTTCCAGTCTGCTATTTTGCTCTTTAATAGAGATTTCCAGTTGTTCATATCCTTCTTTGTTTTTTCCTTTATTGAGCAGAATGAACAGAATAACCAGCAATAAGGAAGCGCAGACGATCATTAATATCAATTCCATAATTTATCTTGTTGAGTAATACTGCAAATATACACTTTTTTTTATCTTCAATCTTTTGCAAAGTCACTAAAAGATGTATCTTTACAGCCAATAACTAAAATGGATTTAGCTCATTATAATAAATAGAAGAATAATATGAAAAGGACTTACCTTAAACTATTGCTGTTAACAGTAATCGCATTTAGCTTCGCGGCTTGTGACAATACTGATGATCCCATTGATCAATATCAAAATTCCACTCAGAGACTTTGTGCTAATACGTGGATAGATACGTATACAACTACAGATCATTACTACATTACCCATGAATTGATTTTTGATGCTAATGGACAAGGGCTGGAAACTTTTATCACAAATAATTTGGATGTAAATGGTAATATTATTAATCCTCCAGCTAAAACGGAAAATAATTCTTTTGCATGGAAATGGGATAATAGTAATATGGAATCTATTACTTTAGATTTTGGTGGTAGTTCTTTTGTCTATTTTGATAATGTATGGGTTAGAAACGATTTTTTGTCAGGCAAGTTCGATGGTGTCATTGTTTCATTTGCAAATGCCAGTCTTTAAATGGGGATTTATAAGCTCCTAGTACTCGATCTTGATGGTACTCTTACCAATTCTCAGAAAGAAATCACTAAAAAAACAAAAGCCGCGCTGCTGAAAGTTCAGCAGTGCGGAATCAAAGTTATCCTTGCTTCAGGAAGACCCACTTATGGAGTTGCTCCTTTGGCGGACGAACTTTGTTTGGATACTTTTGGTGGTTATATTCTTTCTTATAATGGAGGAGAAATAATAGATTGGAAAACAAAGGAAGTCGTTTATTCCAAATTACTTGACCCTCACGTCTTACCTTATTTGTATGATTGTGCAAAGAAGAATAATTTGGCAATTATTACTTATAAGGATGAGTTTATCATCACAGAATCTCCGGATGATAAATATATTCTCAAGGAAGCCTTTCTGAATAAGATGAAGATTAAGAAAGTCGGTCAGTTCCTTTCTGCAATTAACTTTCCCATCGCAAAATGCATTATAACCGGAAGTCCTGATCGGTTAATCTTATTGGAGAAAGAAATGAATGAATATTTAAAAGGTAGCATGGGAGTATATCGCTCCGAACCTTTTTTTTTAGAATTAGTACCTAATGGCATTGATAAGGCCCATTCGTTGAGTATCTTATTAGATAAGTTGGGTATGGATCGCACAGAAGTGATTGCTTGCGGAGATGGTTTTAATGATCTCTCAATGATAAAATATGCTGGCCTTGGTATTGCGATGGCTAATGCACAGGATATAGTAAAAGAGCATGCAGATTTTGTTACTCTTTCCAATGAAGAGGATGGAATAGTGTATATGCTTGAGAAATTTTTACTTATTCATCAATAACTAAAAAGATAGATTTAATAAATGAAAAAGTGTCTCCCATCTCTCATTTTTTTTATATGTATTTGAATATTAATTATTTATCTCATGAGAGATACCGTTCATCTCTCACTTATCTCTCACTCTCTGTTTATTATTCATTTGATTAAATTAAAAAGGGGATAATGAACATTTCTTTTTTATTTTGCCGGATAAAAAAATAACTGGACTCTTTGGGTTAAAAGTCCAGACTCTTTGAATAAAATGTCTGTAGATATTCTATTACTTAACTTCTTTTGTTGTACTATCTTCAGTCTTTACCTGAGTTTGCTTGATGAATAGCTTCTTGAAAGCACTTGGATAGGGCGTTTCAAATTCTAATAAATCACCTGTAACCGGATGATAAAAACAAAGTTTGAACGCATGGAGAGCCAATCGCCCGATAGGATTCTGTCCATTTCCATATTTTATATCTCCCAGAACCGGATGGTTTAAATCCTGCATATGAACACGGATCTGATTCTTTCGTCCCGTTTCCAATTCCAACTCTACCAGAGAATACCCATTGGCACGCTTTATTGTTTTATAATGTGTAATAGCTTTTTCACCTCCGTTATTACTCATACTCGAATAGGTTACAAAGACCTTATTATCTTTCAACCATGAAGTAATTGTGCCGGAATCCTTTTCCATCTCTCCGGATACAGCAGCTACATACCGTCTGTCTCTTATTATTTCCTCCCAATAGTCCTGCAAGGTAAACTTGGTCTTTTCATCCTTGGCAAAGATCATCAGTCCGGAAGTGTCTTTATCGAGACGGTGAACAATAAAGATACGGTGATTTTTGCCCGAACGCTGCACATATTCATTCAGAATGGAATGAGCAGTACGTTCTTTTTGAGTATCTGTCGCGATGCTTAGCAATCCTTCTCTTTTCTCGACAACGAGAATAAAGGCATCTTCGTATACTAATTTAATCAGGTTACTGGTGAATTCCTTTTTACCCTTGTCTTTGCTCACTTTTACCTTCATTCCAGGACGGAGTTCAAAGTTAAACTGAGTGGTAATCTTATTTTCTACCATCACTTGACGTTTAGATAGAAAAGACTTTGCGGTAGTGCGGCTTATACCATTGATTTTAGTCATAAGGAAAGTCATTAGCTCGCAAGGCTCCATTACATTATAAGTAGTAATTTTAGCCTTGGCGCGTTCTGCCGGTGTGCTTTTAGGGGTCTTTTTCATTTTAGAATTTTTTATCTCTTTTCCAGTAAAACTACGTTCTCAACATGATGTGTATGTGGAAACATATCGACAGGCTGTATGGCAGTCAGTTTATATTTTACATCTAATAACGAAATATCTCTTGCTTGTGTGGCAGGATTGCAACTTACATATACTATGCGTTGAGGCTCTGCGAACAATATCACATCAATCACATCCTGATGCATCCCTGCGCGGGGAGGGTCTGTAATAATTACATCCGGGCGCCCGTGTTCATTAATGAAATCTTGCGTAAGCATATCTTTCATATCTCCGGCAAAGAATAAGGTGTTTTTTATCCCGTTAATCTCAGCGTTTACTTTCGCATCTTCTATAGCTTCGGGAACATATTCTATTCCAATGACTTGTTTGGCCTGTCTGGAGATAAAGTTCGCAATGGTACCTGTTCCTGTATATAGATCATAGACCAATTCATTACCAGTAAGTCCGGCAAAGTTGCGGGCTATCTTATAAAGATTATAAGCTTGCTCGGAATTAGTTTGGTAGAAAGATTTTGGACCTATCTTGAATCGGAGTCCCTCCATTTCTTCAAAAATGTGATCATTCCCTTTAAAGAGATGCACATCAAGGTCGGTAATGGTATCGTTGCATTTATTATTAATCACATATTGCAGGGATGTTATTTCAGAGAACTGATCAGCAACGTATGTCAGAAGTTCCTTAAACAGATCCATCTCATGTTCTTTTTCAATCTTGCAAACAATAATCACCATCAATTCTCCTGTGGAGGAAGTCCGTATGATCAGGTTACGAAGCATTCCTTCCTGACTTCGCAGATTAATGAATGAAAAATCGTGCTCATACGCATAATCACGCACTGCATTCCTTATTTTGTTTGAAATATCATCTTGTAACCAGCATTTCTCTATCGCCAAAACTTTATCGAATGCTCCCGGAATATGAAATCCCACGGCATTCATCTGTTCATAAGTCACTCCTTGTTCTATTTCCTCAAGGGTTAGCCAACGTTTATTTGAGAAAGTATATTCCAGTTTATTCCGGTAAAATATTGTTTTTTCAGATCCGAGTATCGGCGTAACTTCCGGCATGTTAATTTTGCCAATGCGAGTTAAATTATCTACTACTTGTTTTTGCTTATATTTTATCTGTTCTTCGTAGGGCAGGCATTGCCATTTGCAGCCGCCGCATATACCGAAGTGCTCACAAAAAGGGGTAACCCGTTTGGAAGAATATTCATGAAAATACACCGCTTCAGCTTCCACATAATTACGTTTCCTTTTTCGAATCTTCAAATCGACTACATCACCAGGAACCACATACGGTACGAACACGACCAAATCGTCTATTTTTGCAATGGCTTTGCCTTCGGCTGCCACATCACTTATTGTAACCTTTTCTAATAAAGGGAGCTCTTTTGTTTTACGCGACACTTTGTTATCAATTTATAATAATGATGCAAAAGTACACTTTTTTAATGAGGATTTTGTTATATATTAGTTGAAAAGGCATAAGAATTCAGAAAAATCATTGTCACATTGTATATTTCTCCTAAAAAGTTTCCAGTTCTGTAAAATATAATTAGTTTTGTGGGCAGAACACATTACAACTTTAAATACATACTTATGAATAAAAAAAGAGTTTATACCTTTGGTAATGGCCATGCAGAAGGGAAGGCCGATATGAAGAATTTATTAGGAGGTAAAGGTGCCAATCTGGCCGAAATGAATTTGATAGGTATCCCTGTTCCTCCGGGATTTACCATTACAACCGATGTTTGTTCCGAATACTACGAAGTGGGACAAGAAAAAGTAGTCAAACTACTGAAAGACGACGTTCAAAAATCGATAGAGAAAATAGAAAGCTTGATGAAGTCCAAGTTTGGAGACGTGGAGAATCCATTATTGGTTTCAGTTCGTTCCGGTGCCAGAGCATCCATGCCTGGTATGATGGATACCATTCTTAATTTAGGCTTGAATGATGAAGTGGTGGAAGGGCTGATTCGTAAAACGGGTAATGCGCGTTTCGCATGGGATTCTTATCGTCGCTTTGTGCAAATGTATGGAGATGTGGTTCTAGGAATGAAGCCTGCTGATAAGGAACAAATTGATCCTTTTGAAGCAATTATTGAGGAAGTGAAGGAATCCAAAGGGGTGAAGCTTGATAGTCAGCTCGAGGTGGAGGATCTCAAAACTTTGGTGCGTAAATTCAAATCAGCGGTTAAGAAGCAGACCGGACGGGATTTTCCTACTAATGCCTACGAACAACTTTGGGGAGCGATTTGTGCTGTGTTTGATTCCTGGATGAATGATCGCGCGATCTTATATAGGAAGATGGAGGGCATTCCTGCTGAATGGGGAACTGCCGTTAGTGTACAGGCTATGGTATTTGGCAATATGGGAGAAACTTCCGCCACGGGTGTTTGTTTTTCGAGAGATGCCGCGAACGGAGAAGATCTTTTTAACGGAGAATATTTAATCAATGCTCAGGGAGAAGATGTGGTTGCGGGAATTCGTACGCCTCAACAGATTACTAAAATAGGCTCTCAACGATGGGCTATGCTTGCGGGAGTATCCGAAGAGGAACGTTTGGCAAAATATCCTTCCATGGAAGAAGCCATGCCTCAGATGTATAAAGAACTGGATGTGCTTCAAACAAAGTTGGAAAATCATTATAAGGATATGCAGGATATGGAGTTTACGGTTCAGGAAGGGAAGCTTTGGTTTCTTCAGACTCGTAACGGTAAGCGTACTGGTTTTGCGATGGTAAAGATTGCAATGGATTTGTTACGTCAGGGGATGATTGACGAAAAAACAGCTTTACTTCGAGTGGAACCTAATAAACTCGATGAACTTCTTCATCCGGTCTTTGATAAATCTGCTTTGAAAAAGGCAAAAGTGATCGTTAAAGGTTTGCCCGCTTCACCAGGTGCTGCTACCGGTCAGATTGTATTTTTTGCTGATGATGCGGCTAAATGGCATGCCGATGGTCATAAAGTGGTGATGGTTCGTATTGAAACTTCCCCCGAAGACTTGGCTGGAATGGCGGTTGCGGAAGGAATATTGACTGCTCGCGGAGGAATGACTTCTCATGCTGCCGTGGTTGCCCGCGGAATGGGGAAGTGTTGTGTTTCCGGTGCGGGAGCCTTAAATATTGATTATAAATCGAGAACAATAGAGGTTGATGGAATACAACTGAAAGAAGGAGATTATATCTCTTTGAATGGAAGCACTGGTGAAGCATATAAAGGAAAGGTGGATACAAAAGCAGCCGAACTCTCTGGTGATTTTGCGGAACTGATGACTTTGGCCAACAAATATACCCGTTTAGAAGTCAGGACAAATGCCGATACTCCCCATGATGCCGAAGTTGCCCGCAAGTTTGGCGCGGTAGGTATAGGATTATGTCGTACGGAACACATGTTCTTTGAAGGAGAAAAGATCAAAGCAATGCGTGAAATGATTCTTGCAGAGGATATAGCAGGTAGAAAGAAAGCGTTGGCAAAGATACTTCCTTATCAGCAAGCCGATTTTATTGGGATATTCAGATCAATGGCTGGTTATCCAATTACTGTCCGTCTACTTGATCCGCCTTTGCATGAATTTGTTCCCCATGATGAAAAAGGGCAGCAAGATATGGCCGATTCTATGGGAGTCACTTTGAAGCACATTCAGCAAAGAGTGGAATCACTTCACGAACAAAACCCGACGTTGGGGCATCGTGGTTGCCGTTTGGGAAATACTTGTCCTGAAATTACACAGATGCAGACCCGAGCAATTCTTGGTGCTGCCCTTCAACTGAAGAAAGAAGGAATGGATACTCATCCTGAAATAATGGTTCCACTTACTGGCATATTATATGAGTTTAAAGAACAAGAGAATATAATAAGGAAAGAAGCCGCTGATTTATTTGCCGAAGTAGGAGATAGCGTTGATTTTAAAGTGGGAACAATGATTGAAGTTCCACGAGCCGCCCTTACTGCCGACCGTATTGCTTCTTCCGCAGAGTTCTTTTCTTTCGGAACAAACGACTTAACTCAAATGACCTTTGGCTATTCCCGCGATGACATTACCTCTTTCCTTCCTATATATCTTGAAAAGAAAATATTGAAAGTTGATCCTTTTCAGGTCTTAGATCAGAATGGAGTGGGACAATTAATAAGGATGGCTATTGAAAAAGGCCGTTCCGTTCGCCCAGACTTGAAATGTGGTATCTGTGGGGAACATGGTGGAGAACCATCTTCCGTGAAGTTTTGCCATAGAATAGGGCTCAATTATGTTAGTTGTTCACCTTTCCGGGTACCTATCGCACGTTTGGCGGCGGCACAGGCTGCGGTGGAAGAAATGATTTAATCTTCTTATTTATCAAATTAAAAGGGATTTCCTGGTATGGAGATCCTTTTTGTCATATATATAAGTACCTTTTTACTCTCTTGATAGTGAAAATAGCAATAATCTAATCTAATTTCTTTTTTAAAATCCTCTAAATTTGCTCTATTTTACAGTTTTATACGTTAAAATATGTTTCAAACAATAATAATTGTATGTTTTACAACATTTTTCCTCTAAATATTTGTATGTTATAAAACATATATTTATCTTTGCATCATCAATAAGGGATATTAGTTAACCGAAGAACACCACGAATACAATGATGGGTTTCCTTCGGTTTTTTTTAAGGTAAAAAGATTGTTTAATTTAATTTTTAGAATTATGAAAAGATTATTAGTTTTAAGCGTAGTGGCTCTAAGTTTTGTAGCAACTACATTTGCAAGTGAACCAACCAGTGTTATCGACAAATTGAATGACCAAAAGACATTCGACAGAGTAGCTAATTATTTGGGTGCAGACTATGATCAAAGAGAAGGATTGCAATATGTTTTCAATGAATCATCAAGAAGACTTAACAAGGCTACAGAAAAAGGTGCCACAGTAGGTGAAGCAACCGAAAAAGCATTGTATTTCAATTTAGCTAATGCAAGAGTGATTTTATCATCTGAACAATACAAGAAGTTTCTTTCTTTAATCAACTTAACTATCAACAATGAAGAGAAAACTGATCTTCTTGCTGAAAAATAAGAGTTAAGAATATTAGTTAAGGACACTATAGTAATAACCAAAAAGCAAGAGGCAAAGTTTTGTCTCTTTTTTTTGTGCCTTTTTGGGGGTGCAAAAAGATTAATCCGCCATCTCTTTTAACTTCTTAAAATACTTGATTATACCTAAATAATCTTGATCTTTGCAGAAATCGAACTTCCCCCATAAATCGCCCAGAATAGCTGCTCCTCCAAAGCCGAAATCCTTTACTTCCAAAAGATTATCGAGCTTAATACCTCCCAACGCCATTACATTTTTATCTATAATACCTTCCTTGGCAGCTTCTCTCAATTGCTCGGGGGTATATTGTGACGGGTAATTCTCTTTGGTAATGCTATCAAAAATAGGGCTCATGAACACATAGTCATAAAATTCTTTTTTTTGTTTTACTTCTTCTGTCGAATGGCAAGAACAGCTCACATGACCAAAATAATCGTCCGGCTCTTTTGGATTACGGGAATTAAGATGAATACCCATCAGGCCAAATTCTTCTTTCATATAGAAATGTTCGTGCGTTACAATTTGCTTGTGATATTGCTGAGGGATTAATGTCAACAAACGTTCGGAATACATTGCGGCTGTTTCTGGTTTTCGCAGATGAAGAATATCCAGGCCTTCTTCAAACAGCGCAGTAATTATTTTATCTTCTTCAACAAAGAAATTTGGGGTAGTAACAACGATCAGTTTCATATTTATTTAAAAAATGTCCGCAAATGTAGCAATAACTCCCTTATAGAAAGCATCTTTATAGTGAAATAATGTTAGTTTGCATATTCCGAAGGTCGATAGTCCATAGCTTTCCATCGAGTAAATCACCAAATCCGCAGATTAATTTGATTACTTCCGTGGCTTCTATACTTCCTGTTACTGCCGGGGTTACGCCTATTACGCCTTTGGATAAGGGAGGCATGCTTTTCATTCCATTTTCATCGGGGAAAAGGTCACGATATGTTTTCCCGCTTTTATGGTTAAACACCGATACCTGTCCCTGCAAACCGAAGATTGCTCCGTATATATAGGGTTTACCTAACTTTACACACGTATCGTTGATCAGATAGCGGGTGGCAAAGTTATCGCATCCATCTACCACCAGATCGTATTGGTTGATGATCTCTTCCGCATTCTTTGTGGTCAGATTAAAAGGATAGGGGCATATGGTCACTTCACTATTGAGGGATTGCAATCGATGCTGTGCGCAGTGTACTTTCTGCTGGCCCAATTCGCTTTCCGTGTAGAGTACCTGACGTTGCAAATTAGTGAGACTTACCGTGTCACTGTCCATTATTCCCAAAGTTCCTATTCCTGCACCTGTAAGATAGAGGGCGATGGGAGAACCTAATCCTCCCACGCCTACTAATAATACCGACGTGTTTCTCAGCTTTGCCTGACCTTCTTTTCCCATTTCGGGAAGCATCGTTTGTCTGTCGTATCTCATTTCCATATGATTTGCTTTATCTGTCAAAAGCTTGGTCCCAATCCTTCCAAACAGGTTCTCTTCCTATTTGCCTCAGCGCTTGTTCCACTTGTACGGCTGTGCGGTTATCATTGATGGCAAACTGCTCCAATGCTTGCGGATAACTGTAGTAACCGCCTGGTTCCGTTTTACTTTCGGCACTCATGGTAGTTACTCCCAGTGTTGCCATGTTATTGCGCATTTCCGCACCTTCACGGGTGGAGTAGGAGATATCCACGTCATGATCGAAGATTCTAAAAGCAAAAGTCAGCTGGGCCAATTCCTTGTCGCTCATGATTACATTGGGTTGGAAATGCCCTTCGGAAGGACGCATCCGTGGAAAGTTTACACTGTACTTTGTTTTCCAGTAATGCTTTTGCAGATAGCGTAAGTGGCGAGCCATCATGGTTACATCCGTGCGCCAATCTTCGAGTCCGATGAGTACACCCATACCAATTTTGTGTACACCGGCTTGCCCCATCCGATCAAATCCGTTTACCCGCCACTCGAATTTAGATTTCATTCCCTTTGGATGGTAAATCTTATAGCGGGCTTTGTTGTAGGTTTCCTGAAAACAGATCACTCCATTCAGTCCCGAGTGGGTGAGGCGTTCATATTCTTCCGTTTTGAGCGGCATCACTTCTATTTGCAAACCGGAGAAATAAGGTTTGGCCAATTGTAAAGCCCGTTCTATATATTCCACACCCGCGGCAGCTGGATTTTCTCCTGTCACTAATAGGATATTCTCAAACGGAGCCAACTTCTTGATTGCTTTATACTCGTTCACTATTTCTTCTTCCGTAAGAATAATCCGTGCAATGGGGTTATTGTGTTGAAATCCGCAATA
>JAATGU010000146.1 GCA_015654535.1 Bacteroidales bacterium | reverse complement strand
TGTGATTAATTACACCTCCGGAACCACCAGCTATTCCAAAGGAGTAATGTTGCCTTATCGCAGTTTGTGGTCAAATATTACCTTTGCGCATGAAGTACTAACGCTGAATCCAGGCGATAAAATAGTATCCATGCTTCCTATGGCACATATGTACGGATTAGCTTTCGAATTCCTTTATGAATTCTCCATTGGCTGCCAGATATACTTCCTCACCCGAATGCCGAGTCCAAAAATTATCTTTCAGGCATTCACCGAGATAAAACCTCATTTGGTTATTGCTGTTCCGCTGATTATTGAAAAGATTATTAAAAAGAATATCCTGCCTAAACTGGAAACTCCAACCATGAAGATTCTGATGAAGGTGCCTATCATTAATGATAAGATAAAATCAGCAGTAAGAGAGCAAATGATCAATGCCTTTGGTGGTCAATTTGCGGAAATAGTAGTGGGAGGTGCAGCCTTTAATCAAGAAGTAGAGCAATTCCTTAGAATGATAGATTTCCCTTATACTGTGGGTTATGGAATGACTGAATGCGGTCCTATTATCTGTTATGAAGATTGGACCCGTTTCAAGGTGGGATCATGCGGAAAAGTGGTTCCTCGAATGGAATTAAAAGTTATTTCCCCCGATCCTGAAAATATTGTTGGAGAAATTATCTGCCGGGGAGACAATGTGATGCTAGGATATTACAAAAACGAAGAAGGCACCGCAGAAGTTCTAGACCAAGATGGATGGCTTCACACGGGAGACTTGGGAGTGATCGATGAAGATGGAAATATAACCATTAAGGGACGTAGCAAAAATTTACTTCTCAGCGGATCCGGACAGAACATTTATCCGGAAGAGATAGAAGATAAACTAAATAATCTCCCCTATGTGGCTGAATGTATTGTAGTTCAGCAAAATGAAAAACTTGTGGGACTAATCTACCCGGACTTCGATGATGCGTTTGCTCATGGCCTCACACACAAAGACATTGAAAGAGTGATGGAAGAAAACCGGATTGAATTGAATGAAATGCTTCCCGCATACAGTCAGATAGCCAAAGTAAAGATCTATCCGGAAGAGTTTGAAAAGACTCCGAAAAAGAGCATTAAACGATTCCTTTATCAAGAAGCAAAAGGATAAAAAGAGGATTAAGGCAAAAACTTAAAGAAGAATATTTATGATGAAACTAAAGATACACGCCTTTACCTTACTTGTCACTTCGCTGATCATATTCAGCCCGATGGCTGAGGCGCAAAATAAATCTGCGGGGATAGATCTTTCGCTTTGGAAAGGAATAGCAACCCAACCAAGTGATTCATTACAGACCACTTTCTTTAACCTAGGCCTTTTTACCCAAATGAATCAATTAAAAGGGGTCAGCTTAAATGGATTAAGTGCCATAACAAAAAAGAATGTATGTGGATTTCAATTGGGCGGACTCACCAATATAAACGGTGAAAATTCGACAGGAATCATCGGATCGGGAATAACCAATGTCACTGGAAACAATCTGCGGGGAATAGGTATCAGCGGACTGATAAATATCACCGGACATAATACCGAAGCTTTACTCATATCGGGATTTATGAATATCACAGGGGGTAATTCTTCTGGCACAGACATGGCCGGATTAATGAACGTTGATTGTGGACAAAAGAACACCGGACTAAAAATCGCCGGATTGGGAAATGTGCTTCTTTCCAATCTGACGGGGGTAGCAGTGGGCGGACTGATAAATATCACCGGAGGAAAAACCACAGGTGTACAAATAGCCGGACTGGGCAATATAGCCAGACGACTTCAAGGAGGGCAATTCAGTCTTATAAATATAGCCGATACTGCTACACAAGGTGTACAAATAGGCCTAGTAAACTACAGTAGGACATCCGCCAAAGCGAAGTTCGGTTTGGCAAACCTCAATCCCGATACCCGCTATCAGCTCATGATATTTGGAGGGAACACCACCAAAGGTAATGTAGGCATGCGCTTTAAAAATCACCTTTTCTATACCATACTGGGGGTAGGCAGTCATTACCTGGAGCTAAGCCGGAAATTTTCCGCGACGGCCTTCTATCGTACCGGTCTGGGCTATGAAGTTTGCAAGGATTTCTTTCTCAGTGGCGACATCGGCTATCAGCATATAGAGAATTTGGACAACAAAGGGGTGGATGATATCCCCGCACGGATGTATGCGCTTCAAGCACGAGTTAATATTGAATATCAGATAAAAAAGAAATTCGGAATTTTTGCTTCAGGTGGTTATGGAATTACACATTATTATGACAGGAGCAAGATTTATGAACAAAAACCGATTGTAGAATTAGGTATCATACTCTTTTAATAAACAATCCTTTAAATCTTCACAGAAAAGTAACAAGTAAATAATATTATATAAATAGATTTGCAAATCTATTTATATAATATTATAATGTTTAAAAAAGAATATCACACACTCCTTCTTCTCTTTTTGTGTTTCTTTAGTTGTAGCACAGGAGAATATAATTCTATTCCCCAATCTGTATCATATACCACCTTAATTTACATGATTGCCGACAATTCAATGGACTCTGAGGTGGATTATACGTTACAATCGCTAAAGAAAGGAATGAAACAGACCGGAGGAGTACCGGTTATTTATCTGGACAGACAAGCAGAAGTCCCGCGCTTGTTCAAGTTAGCATCCGATGGCACAGAGATTCCATTGAAAAGCTACAACGAACAAAATTCAGCGGACGCAGATGTGTTGCTGCAAGTTATCAATGATACTAAATCTGCTGTTCCCAATGAGAAATTCGGATTGGTGTTATGGTCACATGCCATGGGATGGCTGCCTTCCGGATATTCACACGATACGAAGGCAACAAAGAGCACGTTAAAAGGATTTCCCCTTACCCGTTATTGCGGACTCGACAACGGAAAAGTAATGGAAATCACCGATATGGCAAAGTCACTTCCGGACAATGTCGCGGAATATATCCTATTTGATATGTGTCTGATGGGAAATGTGGAAACAGCCTACGAATTGCGACATACCTGCCATTATATCATAGCCTCCCCTACCGAGGTACTTGCCGAATCTTCATGGGATGCTTCCGGAATGCCTTATGAACAAGTTTTGCCAAAGCTCTTTGGAGGAAAAGACGAACTAAAGGAAGTGTGCAACTTATATTATAATCACTATAAGAACAAAGCCGGCATTCTCCGTTCGGCTACCCTCTCATTAACCGATACACAAGAACTCGATGGCTTATTCAGAACTGTAAGTAATATTATGGGCGGAAAGCAATCAGAAGTGGAAACAATGGATGTCTCATCCATTCAGCAGTATCACACAAATAATGTTCCGCAGGTTTTTTTTGATTTGGGAGATTATATTAAGCAGGAAAGCAGCCCGGAAGAATACAAAGAATTTAAAGCTCAATTAGACCGGACGGTACTATATAAAGTCGCAACGGATAAATTTGTAAATGTGATTATAGATACTAATAAGTTCAGTGGTTTGAGCACCTATATCCCACTGTCAAAGTGGAAGGGAAATGAAGAATACAGCTATTATTTCGGAAAACTGGGATGGTCACATATCTATTAACAGATCATATCATCCTCTTCTTTGGTTTGTTAGAAAATGAATACCATTCTTTTAAGGAAGATTTTACAACTGAAAGCCCCTCTTTGGCTTTATAATTAACTGTTCTTTCGTTCATATTAAGTTTCTTGGCCACCTCCTTAATAGAATATTCTTTTTCATAAATCAAATTAAAAACATGGCAGGTGGATTTCGGAAGATTCTCCAATATTCTGTTAATCACTTCCTCCAACTCTTTTATATCATAATCTTCAAAAATATGGGAATAAGATAATTCTTCTTCAAATTGGTACATATCAGCAATACTATCTTCCCTATGCGCTTTCTCATAGACTTTTTTCAAGTAATCCAATAAATGATAATTGAACAGATGTTGAAGATACTTTATAGCAGAATCCTCTTCATCAGTTAAAACTTTAGCCGGTTCCAACCAAATCTTCATCCAGAAATCCTGTGTGATTTCTTGTGCGAAAATTGAATTCCCGGTTCTATTAACTGCCAAGCGATATAATAAACGAGAATATTTATTATAGAAGGCATTGAAAGCATTTTTATCTTTATCAGAGATTGCCTCTAACAGTTCTTTATCTGACATTGCATTCTTTTTTACCTGATATAATCAGCTGTTTTTTAGTTCTGTAAAAGTAAACAGAACTATTTTAAAAAATAATATTTTCAGATTAAATTATTGTTACGTTTTTAAAACCAAGCTCCAGTGAGGAATTAGAGGAAAATAAATGTCACACAAATGACATGCTATAGTAACCTTTTTGTTGCCCGATCTATAGGTCTTTAATTCTATATATTAATAGAAAATGAATTGAATCAGATTTTATTTAAGCATGAAAAGGAAAAAAGACAACCTGTACGATATTTTATGGGCAAAAGAAGTTTACCGGAGATTCTTTAACGGAGAATTAAGTAAAGAAGACGAAGAGAAGGTGAACCAATTAAATCAGGATAAAATAAAAACCAAATATCAGGCTACAGAAAAAGAGATTGATGAAGGATGTGAAATAGTGAAAAGTGAATTATTCACGAAGTTAGGATTCGATAATCCTGAGGTGGATATTAAAATACAGAAGGAACCGGATAGAAAGCGAGCCCCTTCTTATCTTTTGAGGAAATACGCAGCGGCGGCTATACTTTGCGGACTCACTATCGGGACCCTCACTTTTTTCTCATTAGGTAGGTTTAATAAGGAATTATTGGCCTCACAAGCTGATTTGCCAATGACCAATTACTGCACGGAAACAAGGCAGACCAAGTTGATACAACTACCGGACGGTAGCGTGGTTCATATTAATGGAGGAAGCAGATTATCCATCATTGAAAAGCAGTTTAATAAAGAAAAGCGGGAAGTGTGGCTGGAAAATGGAGAAGCATTCTTTGAAGTGACAAAAAATCCTAAAAAACCTTTTATCGTTCATAGCGGCAACTTACAGACCACCGTCCGAGGTACCTCTTTCAATGTAAAATCATACAAGGAATTAGGTGAAAATTCCGTTTCGGTAAGAAGTGGAAAGGTGGAAGTCCGTTCAAAAAATAATTTGCTCGGAGTGCTTACAAAGAACAAGCAAATCATTTATCACACCGCAAATAATCATTTTGAAGAAAAGGATGCAAACTGGGAGGATGCGGCAGCTTGGATGAACAAACGTTTGGTTCTTAGAAAAGCAAATATCAATGAATTGAAGTTACGGATAGAGCAGCTTTACGGGGTAAAATTAATTGTGGAAGGGGATATTTTAAAAGAGAAAGACTTTAATTCGTCTTTCCCCCAGGGAACAAGTTTTCAAAGTGTAATGGAGTGCATTCGTTTATTGTATGGAGTGAACTATAAGATCAACAACCCGCAAAGGGTTACTATATATAAGTAAGTATAAATATTTTATTAACAATCTTATTTTCCTTAAAAAGGAGAACAGCCTTCGTTATGTCTTTTTTAGAAGGTATTATTAACTATTTAAAGTTCAATATAGCAATATATTAACTAAATAAAAGCAAGAAAAACTAATTTAAAAAGAGAATGAAAAAAGTTTTTAAAACATTGAATTTATCAGTCATTTTTCTGTTTATCGGGCAGATGCTGTTACCTGCCCCTGTAAATGCACAAACACAGAGCAAGCAATTTCCGCAGGAAACATTGGCAGACCGGATTGAACGTATTCAATTGGCAACTAAAAGAAACATTGTGTATGAGAGTAAATCACTCGGAGACATTCAGGTGCCCGCATTGCATGCTCAAAACAACACCGTTGAACAATTACTGGATAAAAGTCTCAGTTCCACTGAATTTACTTATAAAAAAACAGCTGATAACTCCATTGTTATTACAAAGAAGATAGAAACCTCAAAAAACGTCGTCTCCCGCGGAAAAGGAACTATTTCGGGAATAGTGCTCGATGAAAAAAGCCAGCCGATCACGGGAGCCACTATCAACGTACAGGGAACCGCCATAGGGGTTATTTCAGATTCGGAAGGGAAATATGCTCTTAGAGGTGTACCTGCGGGAGAAACTATTATCGAAGCACGGTTTCTCTCTTACCAAACATCACGCGTTCAGCATGTGAAAGTAAACGCGGGAAGAACCACTCTTTTAAATTTAGTGCTGAAGGAATCCTCTAAAGAGCTGGGTGAAGTGGTGGTGACAGGCAGTTATAGCAACGCTTCGGCAATAGGGCTCTACGCGGCACAAAAAATGAAAGCATCCATGTCGGACGGCATTAGTTCGGATCTGATTAAGAAAACAGGAGATAATAACATTGCCCAGGTACTCAAACGAGTATCCGGCGTAACCATACAGGATAACAAATTTGTCACCGTACGGGGAATGAGTGAACGTTACAACAACGTGCAGCTCAACGGTGCTTCCTTACCTAGCACGGAGCCCAACCGGCGTAACTTTTCCTTCGATATTATCCCTTCCAACCTCGTGGACAATATAACAGTATCCAAGACCTTTACTCCCGATATGCAGGGAGAGTTTACCGGAGGTATGGTGGAGATAACCACTCTCGCCATTCCCAAAAAGAAATTTCTCACCTTATCCGTGGGTAGTGGCTTCAACACCAACAGCACCGGAAAAGATTTTTGGAGTAATACCCGCTTTAAGTCCGACTACTTTCTGGGCAACAGTAGCGAGCGTAACTGGTACAACCGCGATTGGATCAATGATGAATACAGCTCGTACTTCGATCAATCGACGAGTAAACTAAAGCCGGAATATGTAGATAAAGCACACGCCATGAACGCTAAAATACCCAACCACTGGGGACTGAATAAATACACCGCAGTTCCCATGCAAAACTATGCCTTCAGCATGGGCAAGCCTTTCAATTTAGGCAACGGTAATTCACTGGGCATAACACTGGCCACTACTTACCGCCACGAAGAAAACGTGGAAACCACTGAAGAAGCCCTGTATAACAGTGGTCCCACTGAAACCAAAAACGCACACAACTATAAGTTTATGACTTCCGTGGGAGCGGTGGCCAATATCGGTTGGGAACGCCCGGGACATAAAATCACCCTGCGTAATCTGTTCAACAACCGCTTTACGCATGAAAATATAGAACGGGTACTTTTCAACCGCTACGACGGAAGTGTATGGCTCGATCAATATAGCTCGCCTATGCGCAATACCCTGTGGCAAACCCGCCTGGAAGGAGAACACAAGTTACTCGATAAGTTAACATTTACCTGGTTTGCCGACTACAATAAACTGAATCGCCTTCAACCGGAAGACAGACTGATAAGAGGTGTATTAGGAAGTGCTAGCTATATGGAACCATTCCCCAGTAGTTACCTGGATAGCAAAAATAGAAAAGCGAACTGGACAGGCCTGTTTAACACCAATGCTCTGGGCAATGCACATATTATGCATAGCAGTCTGAACGAAAATAAAAAAAGTATCGGTGGTAATCTGGAAGTTCCTTTTGTGGTGAAAGGCAATATGCAGAAGCTGAAAGCGGGCTATTGGGGCACTTTCCGCAAAGCGGGTTACACTCAGCAGTTTCTTTCTCCTCAATGGGGAGGCGATGCCGTGAACAATAAGGATGTAGAGTTACTTTCTTTGCACTCATTAATGGCTCCTGAAAATTTCGCCAATGGCATTTTGACCTATGAATTCGCGGGAGGAAAAGGGCCTGAAGGAGATTATTATAATGGCAGACAAAACATCCATGCGGCCTATTTGATGGGTGACTTCACCTTTTTCAACAAACTGCACCTCACCGGAGGTATTCGTATGGAGAGTGCCCATATAGAAGTAGATACCCGGTTCGGTTTCCAAAATTCCCCTACCACCACTCGTTACGCCGACTCTACGGTGGTGCGCAAAAAGAACGATTGGCTGCCTTCAGTAACCGCGGTTTACAACGTTACAGACAAAGTAAACATTCGCGCGGCATATAGCAAAACATTGGCTCGCCCGGATTTCCGGGAATTGACCCGCTATAATTATTATAATGTCAATGACAGAATGGAGGTTGCAAGTAGCCATGCATTGACAACCACCTACACTAAAAATTATGACCTGCGTCTGGAATGGTATCCGCAAGCCGGCGAAGTAGTTTCGCTCAGTGCCTTTTACAAATACTTTGATAACCCGGTGGAAATGCTAAGTTATAATCCCGCTCAAAGTGGAAATTACGTTTTGACGCCTTCCAACCTGAAAAGTTCCACCATGAAAGGCTTAGAGCTAAATCTGCGTAAATCTTTCGGGTTTATGGCTCCGGGCACTTTTTTGAAAGATCTGTATCTCACCGCCAATGCCACGTTACTAAAAGGAAATATAAAATACAATTCTGAAACACTCTCTCAAGTTTCAGACAAAGTTTCCGGAACTGACAGGAACCGTCCTTTAATGGGCATGGCACCCTATGCAGTGAATGCCGGACTGGATTATCAGAACAGCAAATTAGGGATGGCGGTCAATTACGGCACCACAGGCCGAAAAATAACTTTTGCAGGTCCTAATGTATTTGAAGATGAGTATGAAGCACCGCGCCATGTGCTGGATTTCCAAATCAGTTACCGCCTGCTCAAGGGCCGCCTGGAAATGAAAGCTAATGCAAGCGACTTACTTAATCAGGCAATCATAGTCTATGATAATAAAGCAACATTTGGCGAAAATTACGGAAAAGACGGAAACTTTACAGATTATACAATGGGTGATATGAACTATAATAAAGGGGAGGATTTGTTAAGAAGAAAAATCCGCAAAGGAACCAGTTATTCTCTCTCGGTAAACTATAATTTTTAAAAAACGCAGATAAAAATGAAATAAATAGGCATAGAAGTATGGCAAACACATCGGAGGGGAATCAGCCACCCTATCCATAACGTAAGCATACTTAAGTCATAACCTAAAAAAGAATGTAGGCTAAAACACATCGGATTACTGGTTTCTATTTAAGCTTTGATTAAGTTTTTATTTTTAAAATTTGATTTTTTATTATTACTTTAAAAATTATTTCTTATGATTAAACAAAGATTTCTTACATTGGTAGTAGCAGCTACTGCCTTGTTCTCATTAACATTCACATCTTGTACTAAAGACGAGTTAGGCCCTGAAAGTGTAAGTACTCGTGCTACAAATTCAATCATAACAGTATCTGGAGTTATTACTTCGAATACAACCTGGACCAGTGCAAATGAGTATGATTTGGACGGTAAAGTGTATGTGTCCAACAATGCGACTTTAACCATTGAGGCAGGAACTGTTATTAAAGGTTTACCTGCCAGTTCTACAATTAATGCTTCGGCTTTGATTATTACCCGTGGTGCTAAAATTGATGCTCAGGGTACTGCAAGTAATCCAATTATTATGACTGCCGCAAACGGAACCAAAGGTGGCTGGGGAGGCATTGTATTGCTTGGCAACGCACAAATTAACCAGACTCCTAATCAATGGATTGAAGGCATAGATTCTACAAGAATCACAATTCCTACTGGTGTTGATGTTCATTACGGTTCTAATGATGCGGCAAATAATGGAGAAAGTTCCGGTTCATTGAAGTATGTACGTGTGGAATATGCAGGTGCCTCTATTTCCGATGCCAATGAATTGAACGCTTTCACTTTCGGTGGTGTAGGTAGCGGAACCACTCTTGATCACCTTCAGGCTTACAAGGGAGCTGACGATGCATTCGAATTTTTCGGAGGATGTGTAAATGCCAAGTATTTAATTTCCACCGCAACTGACGATGATGCTTTCGATTTCGATTTCGGTTTCACCGGTAAATTACAGTTCCTGGTAGCTACCATCGATTCAACAATGTCTTATTCAAGCGATCCTAACGGTATTGAATGTGATAATGACAAATTAGCTGACGGTACCGGTTCTACTCTTCAGCCTTTCACTCATCCCGTAATCAGTAATTTGACTTTTGTTGGCACACGAAGTGGAAAAATAGCAGGTGGTGGCATTGTTTCCGGAACTGATCATTTGTTGAAATCATGTGCTGATTTCCGTAGAAATTGTCAATACACCTTGGTTAATTCTATTCTTTATGGTGCAAAAGTAGGAATCCTTGATGAAACTTCTAATTCTTATATATTAGAAAACAATGTAATTGTAGCTTCACCTGCTGGTACTGGTACTAATTTTTCTGGAGTAGCCACGGTTTCATCTACTAACTATGGTCTTACAAGCTATGCAGGAATTGTATTAACTTCTCCTTGGGGTAACGCCTATACTGCTACTACTGCTGCACTGAGACCTACTACTGCACCTGCTGTTGGTACTACTTATACGCATACTGACTCATGGTTTACTGCAACTGGCTATAAAGGAGCTATTAATAATGATACAGATATTGCTCCTTGGATCACTGCAAATTGGGTTAAAAAATAATCCATCACTATAAAAATAATAGTAGGGCAAAATTAGATAAAAATTTTGCTCTACTTTATAAACTTTTCTCACAAACGATTTAATTTAACAAGATAATAATAACAATGAAAACAAGTACAAAATTAAGTATGGCGATAGCGGCAATCCTTTTTGCCGGAACGCTGAAAGCTCAAACAAATCTGATTACCAACGGCGGCTTTGAAGAAGTTAATAGCAACGGAAAACCAACTGGATGGTATAATGGTAAAGATGAAGAAGGAAATTATATCTATGATTATCTATTTATAGATACAAGCGACAAAAAAGAAGGAAATCAATGCTGTCGTGTTACTGGTTGGAATACTATTAAACAAAAAATAACAACTGCCACAGCCGGGCATAAATTCGATATTTCATTTTGGTATAAATGCTCTGACAAATTGGATGAGAGTAGTGATTATTTATCGTTGGGTTTTGATGGAAATTTTATCGGAGGAAATCTCCCTGAAGATCAAGACAAGTTATATCAATTCATTGATATTTTCCCGGGAGAATGGCAACTATTAGAAATTGAGGGAGTAACGTCTCCCGATACAAACACGACAAATACTTTTGGATTTTCTGCTGGGGGACAAAACTGTACTCTTTGGTTAGATGATGTAGAAATAGTGGACCAAAACATTGCCCAAGGCATCAGCAACGTAAAGAGTGAATTGCCGATACATGTGGAAGGGAATATTCTTTACGTACCTAGTAAAGCAGGTGAAACGGTAAGTGTTTATAACACGGTGGGTGCTCAGATTATCACTCAGGCTGGTAACGGTGAAACAGTGAAATTGACTGACCTTCCTCAAAAACAGCTACTCATTGTGAGAAGTGGAAGTCGCACGGCAAAAGTGATACTTTAACCACTCAACAGTGATTAAAAAAGAATCATCTATTTTCTCTAATTCCGGCTCTATCGGCCGTTTATATAAAAACGCCCAAGGAGTCGGGATTAATTACCTATTAATATAATCAGAATGAATTTCAAAGAAGTATTCTTATTTTTTATTATCAGTGCCGTTTGCTTCACAGCCTGTGATACAAACAGTGAGATAAGCTATGACATAGATTATTCAGATATTTCAATTAATGTGGTCTATGCCCCCTATCCTGCCAATCAATATAAAGTGATGTTGGGTGAAAAGGTGATAGGTGGTAGTACCCCAATTCCGGTTAAAGACCTGAACAATAACTTGAAAGTGTGGTTAGTGGCAGACAGTCTCAACCCTGTATTGGTGATGGATCAGGCTGTGAACTTAAAGCGAAATGCCGTTATCAACCTGGTACAAGTCACCGCGGATGCTCCCATGTTAATACTGAGCTTGGAGTATCCAGATAGTACATCGGTGATGCGTGCACAGTTTCTCTACTCCGACTCAAAACAGCCGGACTCAGTGCGTGTGACCATCGTTGCAGTAGATAAATACGACTTTGTGATTACAGCAAAATACGATTTCACCAAAGCAACACTTGATACGCTTGCCACCTTGTCGGCACATCGTAATGAGTTGAGCAAAAACGTTGATCTGGATCTCAATCATTTCAAAGGTGGAAGCAAGGGTTATGAAGCCCAGTTCTATTATTCAGTCAGCAATGCTAAAACAGGAGAACAAATTCAACCATATAATAAAAATGTACGCATTGCAGTCGACCCCAAAAGCAGTGGAACCAATGATCGCTTCAATGCAAGATACAAATTTGCCTTGTTGCAATGGAAATACTCAACGAGCTATCCGTTTAATGTTCCAAATATGTTGACGGGAATTGCTTGGTAAACTATTCTTTCTGACAGACTTAGTTTTTTTGCTATCAAATGTCTTGGAAGTGATTCCGGGACATTTGTTAATTATATAGAAACAAGAAATAAAAACACATGAAACAGAAATGCGCGCATCTTATAAATAAATGGAAACACAAAACTTTAAAAGAGACCTTTATGTATTTTGATGAAATATCTAAAAAAAAAGGGAATCACGTTGTTTCTAAAGAGGAAAAAATAATACGTCAGAACATGGCTTTATTAACAAAAAAATATGAAAGATACCTCAACATATTGGAGGAACTGGATGAGTGTGTAGTCACATACAGTGTTTTGCAATATGACTTAAGGAAAGAACTCTATAAAAACATACGTAAAATCAAAAAAGAACACGCGCATTCATCACCTATCACGATTTCTTATTAGTTAGTTGATTATTAGCTTTTTATTTAGTGACGGATGCCTTTTTATTCATCACGTATTCATCACCTTTGGGAAGCATCCATCACGTTTTTTAACTATTCGGCACTCTATTACCGTAACTGCTCATTACATATCAGCAACATTTTGTACAAAACAATCTATTCTTTTGTACAAGACAAATAGTTATGCTGTACAGAATAATACATTCTTTTGTACAAGATCATTGCAATATGTAACGACGCTAAATGTTAAATTTAGTGATAGATGCCTCCAAAAGGTGATGCATAAAGTGACGGATAAATATACATTATTACAAAAATACATCTGTGAATCAATGCGTTAATTTTAAATCGTGACGAGTGATAAATGACTCAAATAAATCTTGTTTTTTTATTCTGTCCATAAATAGCAAAAGATTTACTGTATATTTTAATCATAATGATTCCATTTTCACAAATATAGTTCCTATCTTTGCAGCCCCGTAAACTAACAAAAGACAATATAAGCATGGAATGGCTTAACACTTTATTTGTGGATCACTCGGCACTTCAAGCCGTGGTTATTCTCTCACTAATCTCTGCCATTGGGCTTGGATTGGGAAAAATCCATATAATGGGTATATCACTGGGGGTTACTTTTGTCTTTTTCGCAGGAATTCTTGCAGGTCATCTGGGTCTTTCCATTGATCCTCAAATGCTAAATTACGCCGAAAGTTTCGGACTGGTCATCTTTGTCTATGCACTGGGGCTACAAGTGGGACCAGGTTTCTTCAGCTCTTTTCGGAAAGGTGGCATTCAACTCAATATGCTTGCGCTGATTCTGATTGCTCTGGGCACAATACTTACCGTTGTGGGCCATCTCACCACAGGTGTTTCATTACCGGATATGGTAGGTATTCTCTGTGGAGCAACTACAAACACTCCTGCCCTGGGCGCCGCTCAGCAAACACTCAAGCAGATGGGACTTCCATCGAGCACTCCCGCGCTGAGTTGCGCGGTTAGCTATCCGCTAGGAGTCTTAGGAGTAATCCTTGCCATTTTATTGATGCGGAAAATCTTCGTCCGAAAAGAAGAGTTGGCCGATGAAGAAAAGGAGAATGGCAACCAAACATATATTGCCGAATTCCAGGTTTTCAATCCCGGAGTTTACGGAAAAAGCATTAAAGACATTGCTCACCTAAGCAGCAAGAAATTTGTTATTTCACGACTTTGGAGAGATGGAAAGGTTAGCATCCCCACCTCTGAAAAGCAACTGGCAAAAGGGGATCATCTACTTGTTATTACTTCCGAAAAGGATGTGGAGGGACTAACCATGCTTTTTGGCGAACAAGAAAGCAAGGACTGGAACAAAGAAGATATTGACTGGAATGCCATTGATAGTCAGCTCATTTCACAACGCATCGTGGTAACCCGTTCTGAAATAAACGGAAAAAAGCTTGGGTCACTTCGTCTGAGAAACCATTACGGAATAAATATCAGCAGGGTGTACAGAGCAGGGGTACAATTACTCGCTACTTCGGAACTGGTGCTTCAACTGGGAGACCGCCTCACGGTAGTGGGAGAAGCCGCCGCCATACAGAATGTGGAAAAAGTGCTGGGTAACGCGGTAAAAAGTCTGAAGGAACCCAACTTGGTAGCGGTGTTTATTGGCATTATTCTGGGATTAGCCTTGGGTGCTATTCCCCTGGCAATCCCCGGAATCAGCACACCGGTTAAGTTAGGATTGGCAGGAGGCCCCATTATAGTAGGAATCCTAATCGGCACTTTTGGTCCTAGGCTCCACATGGTGACCTACACCACTTTGAGTGCCAATCTGATGCTTCGTGGATTAGGGCTGTCCATGTACTTGGCATGTCTGGGGTTAGATGCCGGTTCTCATTTCTTTGAAACAGTAGTTCGTCCCGAAGGGATTCTTTGGGTAGGATTAGGTTTTGGCATCACCTTTATACCAGTAGTTATTACAGGACTCATCGCGTTAAAGGTGATGAAAGTAGACTTTGGCTCTGTCTCGGGAATGCTTTGCGGAGGCATGGCGAACCCCATGGCATTAAACTATGTAAATGATACTATTCATGGAGACAATCCTTCCGTATCTTATGCCACCGTTTATCCACTTTGTATGTTCCTCAGGGTGATCATCGCACAAGTCATTTTGATGTTCTTTCTATAAATACCTTTTTTTATTTGTTCCACCAGTTTGCAGTATCATTTCTTGTATTGCTTTAATAGCTGATTTGAATAACCATTTTTTTTGAGCCGAAGAGGAGAAATACATTAATAATATACTTACAGAGATTAAATTCAACTATAAATGCAGATATATCTTATAGTTTTTTGCCATTTACCAATAAAAAACTATCTTTGCATTGAGCCAAAGGATACTTCTAATTATAGTGAATAAGCAGACGTTGACAATACAGAATGATTTTAATCTTCATTTTTTTTACAAAAGAAATAGTTTTGAGCAATAGTTAACTCGACTTAATCCATTTGGAATAACTGAGTATGAAAAAATTAAAATTATAGTCAATGGGATTGGGTTTACTTGTGGTGGAACTTATTTGTTAATCAGCGGCAATCAAAATGATGAGTTTGATAATTTTGCGAACAATATACCTAGTAATGATGTTGCTATTAATTATGTATCTAACAGCTTCAACAAATACAAAGAAAACTACGCTCAAGAACGGGATATAGAGATTGTCGATAGCTTTACCATTTCAGACACCGCCGTTAAAAAACAGGCGCGTGTACTAAAAAAGCGTTATTAAACTTGATAAGGACTTCCATATCTACGTTCATGGTAATAACCAATACATAAAGAAAGATCCTGACGAAGAAACGGGTATGCACTACTATCAACTATTCTTTAAAGAAGAACAGTAACTATGAACATTAAAGATATAATAAAACAACCCGAAGGGCGAAGATTGGAATTTAAGGCTGAGTTGCCTGAAAATGCAGACTTAGCTAAAACCATAGTAGCATTTGCAAACGATGCAGGCGGTGAGTTGTATCTTGGGGTAGCAAATAATCCGAGAGAGATTCTCGGGCTTACTGATGATGAGTTGGTGACGATTGAAGAGAAGGTTAGCAATATCATCTACGACCGCTGTTACCCAGCTATTATGCCTGATATAAAGTTTCTGACCGAAGATGAGAAACATCTGATTCAGGTGTCTGTGTTTCGAGGTAGCACGCCTCCGTATTATCTCAAAGACAAAGGTAAGTTACAGGGGACATACATTCGTGTGGGTTCAAGCAATAGACAGGCTGACGAAACAATCATAGCCGAACTTGAACGTAGGAAAAGAAATATTTCGTTTGATAGCGAGTTGGTTCTTGAAAAAACCATAGACAAACTGAATATAGATAATTTCAAATCTGTTTTCAAAGAGAAAACAGGAGAAGATGTTGATCTTCAAACGTTGAAGAAGTTGGAGCTTACTAAAAAGATGCGGGGGGTAGAGTATCCTACAAATGCGTTGGTATTATTCTCCGATGATGAGTTGCGGAACTCTATGTTCCACTATGCAAAGGTGGAGTGTGCGAGATTCAAAGGAACAGGATCTGAGGAATTTATCGATCAAAAGAGTATCTATACAAATATCGCTACACAAGCAGAAGAAGCGTATAATTTCGTGCTTCGTCACGTTAACAAAGGGGCGACAGTTGAGGGAGTCTACACCGTTTCACGTTGGGAATATCCAGTGAAAGCTGTCCGTGAGGTTATCCGTAATGCCATCGTCCATCGAGATTATTCTCTCACTGGCAAGGATGTAAAAGTTGCCGTGTATGATGATATAATTGAGATTACAAGTCCTGGACTCCTACTTCCGTCAATCGACTTTTCAGCAATGGAGAGTCGTCAAAGTGATGCCCGAAATAAAATCATAGCACCTGTATTCAAACGTCTTGGTATTATCGACCAATGGGGTAACGGGCTGAAATTGATTGCAGATGAGCTGAAAGGTTATCCGCAGATTGCATTCAGGTGGAAAGAGGTTGGTTTGTCGTTTCAAGTGCAGTTTATAAAGTTGGATTATGTTGCCGAAGAAAAGTTAGGGGTAGAGCTCGGGGTAGAGCTCGGGGTAGAGTTAAGGGCAGAGCTTGAGGCAGAGTTCAAACAATCTACACTATACGGTAAAATATTACAGAATCTATATTCAACTGAAATGGCAAAACAGGAATTAGCGAACTCGTTGTCATTAGAGAAAATTTCAGGTTATATGAACAGGACTATCAAAAAGCTACTCGATCAAAACCTGATTGAACGCACTATTCCCGAAACGCCAAATCACCCTGCCCAAAAATTCAGATTAACAGAGCGTGGAGCACTATTTTTAGAATTATTGAAAGAAAAATATAATGTCTAACTGATTTCGATGAAGATAATTGGCAATAGGCTATTAAAAGATTGTATAATGTGTGTATTGATATAGAATTACCTGCAGTAATAGAACGTTCGAGGTCTGGTAATGAGGACATCTTTACTTTATATTTTAAGTAACTTATAGATGATAGAATTAAATCATATAACAAAAATATTTCAGCAAAAAGAGAGAATAACAACTGCTCTGCAAGATGTTTCCCTTTCGGTTCCAGAAGGTAAAATAATGGGAGTGATCGGAGAATCGGGTGCGGGTAAAAGTACATTGATCAGATGCGTGAATTTACTTGAACGCCCTTCTGCCGGCGAGGTTTATGTGGACGGACAGTCCTTAATGGGCTTGTCTCCTTCTGAATTAGCAAAAGCCAGACGAAACATCGGGATGATCTTTCAGCACTTCAATCTACTATCTTCACGCACGGTATTCGAAAATATATCTTTCCCGATGGAACTGGATAAAACACCGAAAGCGGAGATTAAAAAAAGAGTTACGGAACTGATTGGACTCGTGGGATTGGAAAATAAACCAAACGATTATCCATCAAAGTTATCAGGTGGACAGAAACAACGGGTGGCTATTGCGCGAACATTAGCAAGTAATCCTAAAGTTTTGCTATGCGACGAGGCAACAAGTGCACTGGACCCCGCAACCACACATTCTATTTTATCCCTATTGAAGGAGATCAACAGACGAATGAACATCACCATTTTGCTGATTACACATGAGATGGAGGTAGTGAAAGAAATTTGCGATGAAGTGGCTGTTCTCAACGATGGAAGATTGGTAGAGCAAGGCACTATATCGGAGATCTTTTCTCATCCACAAAATGAGCTGACAAAACGGTTTGTAGCATCTTCTATCCGAATGCAAATCCCCTTGGATTATCTGGAAAGACTAAGTCCTCAGTCCTCACCGGGAAAAAATCTTCTAATCACTTTGGAAATATCGGGACAATCAATGGCTAATGAAACATTATCCGAAGTAGCAAAACGATTTCAAACAAACAGCAATATTGTATGCGCTCAAATGGATTACGCCGGAGGTGTGAAATTCGGAACAATGTTGATTGAACTGATTGGAGAGGTTGACAAGGAATTGCAAGCGGTAGAGTTTTTTAAAAATAAAAATATTAAGGTAAAAGTTTTAGGGTATGTCTGAATCAATGATAGAACTTTTAATTAAAGGTACATGGGAAACTATTCTCATGACGTTTGTCTCTGGCTTTTTTGGTTTCGTATTGGGAATTCCCGTCGGAGTCTCTCTATTTATAACAAGAAAAGGGCAGATAAAAGAAAACAGAACTCTGAATAGCGTGTTATCCATTATAGTGAACATATTCAGGGCAATTCCCTTTATCATTCTTATTGTGTGGATGATTCCCTTCACACGGGTCATTGTGGGAACATCCATCGGAGTAAGCGCTGCATTGGTTCCGTTAAGTATTGGAGCCGCACCTTTCATAGCCCGTATGGTGGAAAATAGTCTATTGGAAATACCCAATGGCTTGATAGAAGCTTCTCAGGCAATGGGAGCAACACCTTTTCAAATAGTGAGAAAAGTATTGCTGCCAGAAGCATTACCTTCATTGGTGAATAGTGTGACCATCACGCTAATTACCCTTGTGGGTTACTCGGCAATGGGAGGAGCTGTAGGAGCTGGCGGTTTAGGACAAATCGGGTATCAATACGGGTATGTAGGATATGACTTGGTAGTGATGAATCTTGTGTTGGTCTTGTTAGTGGCGTTTGTGTTCATCATTCAATTTACCGGCGATTTTATTTCTAAGAAAGTAGATCATAGATAAAAAACAAAGTTATGAAGAGCAACTATTTTTATTTTATAGCATTAAGTGCAATCAGTCTCTTTTTATTCGCTTCATGCGGAGGTGGAAAAAAAGACAATCCTAACTACATAAAAGTAGGGGTGGAATCCGGACCAGAGTATGTGGTGGCGCAAGCGGCACAAAAGGTAGCAAAAGAAAAGTATGGATTAGAAGTGGAACTTGTCCAATTCAATGATTTTATAATGCCAAATACCGCACTATATCAAGGCGATATCGATGTGAATGCCTATCAGCACAAACTATTTTTAGATGATCAGGTGAAACAACGCGGATATAAGTTTGCCGTTGTGGGACACACGTTTGTATATCCACTCGCCGGATATTCAAAAAAAATAAAATCGATTGGTGAGTTAAAGAACGGAAGTACCATTGTGATCCCCAACGATGTTACAAATGGTGGACGTGCTTTATTACTGCTACAAAAAGCCGGTTTGATAAAGCTAAGCGATCAATCGGGATATATCCCCAAAGTGATTGATATAATCGGAAATCCCAAAAATCTGAAAATAGTGGAACTAGAAGCTCCTCAACTTCCTCGCGTTTTAGATGACAATAATGTAACGATTGCCATCATCAACAACACATTTGCCACCCAAGCCGGACTCACACTCAAGGACGGTCTATTTGTGGAAGACAAAAATTCTCCCTATGTAAACCTGATTGTTGCCAGAGAGGATAACAAAAATATGGAAAAGGTAAAAAAGTTCGTTCAAGCTTATCAGTCCGATGAAGTTGCCCTCACCGCAGAAAAAGTATTCAAGGGCGGAGCGATAAAAGGCTGGTAACAGCAATCTATTCTTTAATCGGAACCGCTTTCCCTTCGTTCTTATATCTAAAAACAAGAGCGAAAAGAATGCCAATAGTCAACGCATAACCGGCAAAGATAAACCAGATAGTAGGCCAGTCACGGCTAATAACTTGTGATTGGCCACTTACCATGGCATATTGAGTATATTTGTCGACAACCGCTCCACTGGCATAACCTCCCATAATAGCTCCAAGACCATTGGTCATCATAAAGAAAAGGCCTTGAGCACTAGCCCTGATTTTAGGACTGGTTTCCATCTCCACAAACAGAGAACCGGATATATTGAAGAAATCAAAGGCCATGCCGTAAACAATCATAGAAAGAATCAACAACATCAATCCACTTCCCGGATTTCCTACTCCAAAGAGCCCAAAACGAAAGACCCAAGCAAACATACTAATTAACATCACCTGCTTTATTCCAAAACGACGCAAAAAGAAAGGAATGGCAAGGATGAAAAGAGTTTCGGACATTTGAGAAATAGAAAGCAAAATGACCGAGTGCTTTACTCCAAAAGAGTTTGCATATTCGGGAATATTCCTAAAACTACCTAAGAAAAGATCACCATAAGAGTTTGTTATTTGCAGAGCAGCTCCCAACAACATGGAAAAGAAAAAGAATATAGCCATCTTTCTTTTTTTGAAGAGCACCAATGCGTCCAGTCCAAAAGAAGAAAGGAATGTTTTATTTTCACTCTTTGCAGGCGGGCATTTAGGTAAAGTGAAAGAATAAAGGCCCAACAATAAAGCAGCTCCGGCACTTACATATAGTTGAGCATATGTGTTTTTAAAACCAGTAAGATCCACCGCCCACATAGCGCAAATGAAGCCAACAGTACCCCATACCCGAATAGGTGGAAAGTCTTTTACTATATCAAAGTGACTATTTTCCAACGCATTATAAGATACAGTATTAGCCAATGAAAGTGTAGGCATGTATACTAACAAATTGAGAAGCATCGCCCAATACATCTGATCATAGCTGGTTACCGTGGAGGCATAAAACAAAAAAACGGCCCCCAGTAAATGACAAATACCCAATAAACGTTCAGCGTTTACCCACTTATCGGCAATAATTCCAATCAATCCGGGCATTATCAGGGAAGCAATTCCCATGGTAGCAAAGATTGCTCCGATTTGTCCACCCTCAAAGTGCAAACTTCTGCCCATATATCCTCCCAAAGAAATCAGCCAAGCTCCCCACACAAAGAATTGTAGGAAGTTCATAGCGATTAAACGCTGTTTTACGCTCATCATATTCTTGTTATATTTATATTTTATGTTTATATTTTCATATCCCGGCAAATATAAATATTTTTTTTGAAAAGAATGGGCTATATTCCTTTTATCATTGTCAGTAGCATCTTGAATTGTTCAGCTGCAAATAGAGCGTGAGTAACATTGGCTGGCATAATAATACTTTCCCCTTCTTTGAGGTGAAAAGGTTTTCCTCCAACGGTAATTACCGCCTCGCCATCCAGAATTTGCACCATTGCGTCAAAAGGGGCAGTATGTTCACTCAATCCCTGTCCCTTATCAAAAGAAAACAAAGTAATGTTCCCTGCCTGGCTCTTCAACACTTGTTTACTGATTACTCCTCCTGCTGAATAATCAATTAATTTTTCAAAATCAAGGATTGTTCCTTTTTTAAATACTTCTTCCATAATTTTTTACTTATTTTTTATACGACAAAATTAGAAAGAATATTAGGAACAAATTGTCTCATTTGTTACAAAAAAGAAAAAACTAAAAAGAAAGTTCCATTTACCTCTTTTTTTAAACTATTTTTAGAAACCTAGCTTTATTTGTACACCAAAAATACTGCGACTACCTCCAACAAATGTGGGTAAACCAATGGTATCTCCACTATTACCTGCATCAATAATATATTTAGTATCGAGAACATTTTTCCCAAAAGCTCCTATTTCATAATATATATCTTTTGGATGAAAACGGAAACCGGCAGTAAAATTAGCTAATCCATAACCATCCTGACTTAAATCAGCACGATTACTGTCTTCAAAATAAACCTGAGATTTGTATGAATAAGCGGGGCGGAAATAGAATTCACAACGCTGCTTCACAGGAATATTCACATCCACACCTACTGAGTATGTCTGTTTAGGGGTGAGTCGGAATCGATGACCAGCGTACTCTTGCTGATTGCCATTTTCATCTTTATCATTGAACTTTCCATCAATGTAGCAGTAATTGACAAAGATATTGAAAAATTGGCTGGGTGCGTAATGAAGCCCTGCTTCCAATCCAAATGTATGAGCCTTACCAGCGTCGTCTGCCAGATATTGTGGAGCTAAAGTTCCTTCAACAGTCTGTAAAGTAGTGGTCTGAAAATGGTTCCAGTCATAATAATATGCACTGAAATCATAATTAATCATTCCGTTTGCCATGATACCTTTTAGACCGGCCTCATAACTATAGATTATTTCGGACTTCAGTTTTGTGGTTTTGTTCGGTAAAATAAGAATCACCCCGGGACGACGCCCTCTGGACACACTTATATAGGCATTATTGCGTTGAAACATATAGTTCAAGGCCAAACGTCCCACATAAGATAAGTAATCTTCCGAAGCTGTGATTTTGCCATCGGAAACAGAAGTCATCAAATTAGGAGATCCGTTGATCATCATTCCGAAAATACTGGGCTGAGCAGAAGCATCGCCTCTATAACCTCCCAATTGGTGTTCATAAGAGCCTCGCAAGCCTGCGGTTAGAGAGAGCCCCTTGGTTAGTTTATAGCTACCATCAAAAAACATTTCTGCTGCCTGATTGGTTCCATAATTAGTAGACGTTTCTTCGTGATACTTATTAATAGGCTGGCCGGACAGCTGATCTATTTGCTGTACGATGGGAGCCATAGCGGCGGACGAGAGTCCCAACGCGGCAAGCCCTTGCTCCAAAGTGACGCTTGTGCTCAATTTCTGGCTTAATATAGCTTCGAGTGTTTTGCGTATTTGAGGTAAATTGGTTACATACTGCGCTTTACCGTCAACCACTGGTGCCTGAGTAGGAAATAATGCATCCAAAATAGAAGTTGCCATAGCATCGGAAAGATTTATACTCTTGAACTGAGTAGCAAACGTTTTTCTAAGTATCGGAGAAATGTAAGCAGGATAAAGACTCTGCTCATTAATACGCATGGGTACTTTCTGAGAGGAGTTCTCATAAAAATAACTGGCACCGATAAAGCCGGAAAAACGATCCTTGTCATCATAATTGAAGCGAAATTCCTGACTCAGTTGTGTTCCTTTCTCCTTCTCGGAAACCCACAGGATGGGTGCCGGGGTACCATCTGCATCAAATGATTCGTCTGAATTAAAGGCTCTGAATCCAGATATGGAAGAGAGTTTCCATCGATCATTGAACTGATGATCTATTAATAAGGCCGCTCCTCCCACATGACGTTTGATATATAAATTCTTTCCTTGTTCAAGGTCTGCCGCACTATTAGGATCTGTATCTCCACCAGCCGGTGCATATGTTTCACTTTTAAAAGATGTACCAGGATAATTATCATACTGATAATCCAGCACAAGATCCGATGTAGTGTTATTTCCACTAAACAGTCGAGTGGAATTCCGTAAAGCAATGGTATTCTTACCATTTAGCTTTCCACCAGAGAGATTATCAATAAATCCATCACGCTGATCATAAGAGAAAGCAAAACGATTGGCCAGTTTATCTTTTATAATAGGTGTATTGATAAAACCACTTACCAGCTTCTGATTATAAGTTCCATAACCCAAAGATATTTCTCCCGTAAGGTAATTCACCGGCTTATTGCGAATCACATGCAAAGCTCCTATTTCTGCTCCGCGCCCAAACAATGTACCTTGAGGGCCTTTTACTACCTCTATTCGTTCCAAATCAAACAGTTCCACCACAGAGGCACGTGATCTGGATATAGAAACCCCATCTTGAAAGACAGAGACACGGGGCTGTGAACGTGAATCACCATCGTCCGAAGTCACGCCACGAATTACGTATCCGGGATTATTGGGACTTTGCAGCTGAATCTGCACTCCCGGAATGTACTGGGCTACTTCATCAAACTGCTGAATATTGAGTTTCTTCAAACTAAGGCCGGAAAGGGCACTAACGGAAACGGGGACATCAATACTGCTTTGCGCACGCTTCTGTGTACTTACCACCACTTCACCAAGATTATGATCATCTTCCTTCAACACAATTTGCATATTATCTCTTGCCGATTTTTCCAAAGGAGCGTATCCCACATAAGTAAAAACAAGTATCGGATCTGAAGAAGGAAGTTTAATGGTAAAAATCCCATTCATATCGCTTACAGTCCTTATTTTGCTGCCTTTTACGGAAACATTCACTCCAGGAAGAGCTTCACCATTGGAATTAATCACTTTCCCTTTTATACGATTATCATTAACTTCTATCGTTTCGGAATGCACGTAAGCATGCGTTTCCTTTGCACCTGTCTGAAAGGAAAAGGTAAAAATACCTCCCATCAGTAATGCCTTATACAAATCAGATTTAATTTTTTTCATTATTATTGCTATTTTTGATTTAGATCAATCGTAATGTTATTGTCCGCAGGAGATAGATCTGTCCACAAACCATATGCTGCCGCCTTTAGCATGGAGGCATATTGAGGAGACACAGTCTTTAGCTTTTTTATCACAGCATCCAAGTCTACCTTTTCTTCTTCGGATAACTGTTCATCTCCATGATAGTGAGCAATAATTGCTCTGGATAAAATCTCACCGAATGTTTTTTTATCTGACTCGGGAAGAGAGGCTGGAAGCATACCAATGATGGAACTAGCAATTCCTCCTAAGACATTTTTTCGGGCATATTCAGTAAAAGAAAGTCCACCAAGGTCATAATCAATATTTTCTATATGAAAAGAGCGAACGGTGAGTTGGTTGTTTTTTAAGGAAATCAAGCGGTAAGGAGAAGGATAGGTTACTGTGGACCCTGTTTCTATATCATATATAAAATGGTTACCAAAGTTGTGTTTTACAATGTCCTGGGCATGAAAATGCCCGGTAAAGACTATTTTGAGTCCAAGTTCCGCCAAGGTATCAGCTTCATTTTGCCAGTTATCCACTAAATATTCAGGCATTAGTTTTTCCTGCATGTTCCAGTGTTGCACTAATCCATGATGCATCATGGCAAATAGCTGAATACCTTTAGCCTTTGCATCGGCTATTTGATCCTTAATAAAGAGCATTGTCTCAGGTTTTATTCTTCCACCGGTTACGCAGGTATTTTTAGAATAGTCGTTTTCTTCATACCTGCAAGCATCTATAGCCAGAATACGGAGATTGCCAGATGGTTGTGACACATAGCTCAACGAATGCTCATCTTTGGCAATAGCATCTCCATAGCCATAATTGGCATAACAATGGGCGAATTCTGTCGGAGAAACAGTTTTTACCCGTTTTGTTTCAGAACCATTAAAAGAAACGGCATGTGGATTATTTACATCATGATTTCCAGGAATTACCAAGACCTTAATTCCCGCAGCTTTCATCTTACTAAGGCAATTATCGACAAGATAACGGTGTGATATCTCTTCCCCATCTTTTGTTAAATCACCGGTTAATAAAACAATTTCCGGCTTGGCTGCTATTAATTTTCGAGTGAGTTCTTGCAGGATGGCCCGAGATTCTTTCAGCATCTTACGGTCATGTGCCACATAATTTTCAAAGGCTGCTCCTTCCTTTATTAATAAAGACGAATCCATAACATGAACATCCGAAATAATAGCTATCTTTATTCCCGGTAAAGCATTATCGGACGGTTTATTCTTTGCTTTTACCACTGAAGCAAATAATAGCAAAAAAAGAAAAAAATAACTGATAATCTTAAAATTTGTCTTCATACCTATTGCTTTAATTTACAGGCAAAGATGACAAGAGTAAAATACAAAAAGGTTACAATCAGATTAACATTCAGCAACAAAAAGATGATTTTATAATATGGAAAGAACTTTATTGAACAATCTACTTCCTCTATTCATCGGGTTAAATCATTCTTTTATCGATTTATACTTGCAAATAGTTACCTAACAACCTTATCTTTGTCATAAACTAAAAAAAGTGATTATGGAGATTCAAAGAAAACATTGCCATCGCAGGCACATCATTCATTCTATAGTGTTTGCATTTTTGCTCATTCTTGCCGGAGTAGCCTTTCTGGGATTTAATCTCGGATTTATTCCTATGACTTATAAAAGTGTTATCTTTTCGTGGCCCATGCTGCTTATTGCCTGGGGCATTATATCTCTCTGCACAAGCCATTATTGGTCAGGCGCTTTTTGGTTAATCACCGGTGGGTTCTTTATCATTCCAAATCTAATGAATGCCTGCCCAGGAATTTTACCTCTTGATAGTGCCAATTTTGTTCACCTTTACTGGCCTTTATTGCTCATAGCAGCAGGAATATTCTTTCTTATCCAACGATTACTTCCTTCTTCTTATAGACATCATCATCACAGACACTGTTTTGAAAAGGACTTTGAAGACATTAGGCATAAAAAAACGGGAGAAGACTTCATGAATAGGAGGAAAAGATGGCAAGAGGAAAAAGGAGGATACTTTAACAGACAAAGCGTTTTTTCAAGTGGAGAACACATTGTACTCGATCCTGAGTTTAAAGGTGGAGAAATAAGTACTGTACTTGGTGACACTACGCTGGATCTACGAAAAACAAACTTACCGGAAGGGGATACTTTTCTAAATATAAAAACTGTATTGGGAAGTGTAACTGTTTTTGTACCAATAAACTGGACAGTAGAGATTAAAATAGAAGCTATTTTATATACTTTTGAAGATAAACGTTTCGAAAAAGGACAAACAGATATAACAAAACGTCTTGTGATTATTGGAAGCGGTATATTGGGAGGTGGAGAATTAAGGAACTAAGTAATGAGAACAATTTATTCTTTCCAAACAATTAGAAAGGCGGTATCATATGCTGTTCTATGGATGTGCTTAACTGTTGTCCATGCTCTGGTGATGATGCCGCTTATTCCAATTTCTTTTGGATTGCTCTTTGTTGATGGATTTGTATTTGCAACCTTACTTATCATGATTGGGGTGACATACAAAATATTAATAAAAAGTGAAATGTCTTCTATAATCATTGCTCCTCAGACTTTATTAAATTATATAAGCTTTGGTCTATGCATCCTTCTTTTATGGTTGGGAAGCGGACTACTTTTTCTTTATATTGTATTCCCTTACAGTGACTTTAACTTACTATTTCCCACCATACCTGTACGTGTACTCATTGGATTACTGCTATACATCAGTCTGATCACCTATGAATCTGCCTCACAGAAAAAAGCAGAGGAAACAGAAGTGGAAAACGAAAACGAAGAAATACTCAAAACAATTATTCTACCAGATGAAGAATTGCAAAAAGAGGAGGAAATCATAGAACGCATTGCTGTGAAGTCGGGACAAAAAATTCAGGTGATACTGACGCCTGAGATATTCTACTTACAGGCCGATGGAGATTATGTGATGATCTTCACTGAAAAAGGTAAATATCTCAAAGAACAAACCATGAAATATTTTGAAGAGCACTTGCCTAAAGCTAAATTTGTACGAATACATCGTTCCTGTATAGTGAACATTGAAATGGTATCACGCATAGAATTATATAAAAAACAACAACAAATGCTTACTCTGAAAAATGGACACCAGATTAAAGCCAGCGTTGCGGGATATAAAATATTGAAGTCTGTATTACAATTATAAGAATAAAACAAAACTTACCGGACAAGAGAAATACTAAATTAATAAAAAAGCAAAACTTATCTCCAATATGTATTGTTATAGCTAGTATAATTTAATATACTAAAACATTAATAGTATGGATATAAATAAAATCAGTAATTTGTTAGGTGATCAGGCTGAATATTATCTTGGTCACGTTAGTAAAACAATTGAGAAGTCACTTATTCACGCTCCCTCTCCTACCATTATAGACGACGTTTGGGTATCCTCGGATAGGAATATCCCTACATTAAATAGTTTGCAAACATTGCTCGGCCACGGAAGATTAGCGAACACAGGATATTTGTCCATCCTCCCGGTAGATCAGGGAATAGAACATACAGCAGGTGCTTCTTTTGCACCCAATCCTCTTTATTTTGATCCGGAGAACATAGTAAAATTGGCAATAGAGGGCGGATGCAATGCTGTAGCTTCTACTTTCGGAGTTTTAGGATCGGTGGCCCGCAAATATGCTC
>JAATGU010000151.1 GCA_015654535.1 Bacteroidales bacterium | reverse complement strand
TCTGTATTACGTCCATAAATATCTTCACCATCTATTAGCACAGAACCATCAATGCGAACTCCTGCACTGGTATCTATTAACCGGTTGATACTTTTAAGAAGTGTAGTCTTTCCACAACCCGAAGGGCCGATAATGCAAGTAATCTTTTTATCAGGGATAATTAAGTTGATATCTTTAAGAATATGATTACCATTGATGTGTACATTCAATTGCTGTATTTCTATATCCTTGTTTTTTTTATGAACTTGCATCAGCTTAGTTGCTATAGATTCTTCAGTTTCCACTCTCTTTCCCAAGCCTGATGAAAAGTGAAAACTTCTGAACGCATTATTAAATATGAAAGGTGCTGTTGACATATTTTTGTTTTTTATATTTTATTTTTAGAGAACTTGTGCATAATAAATCTTCCCGCCAAACTTAAAATAAGTATGATAATGGTCAACAGAAGAGCAGCAGCATAGGCTCTGTCTCTAACTTCCGGCATGGGACTACTCAACTGAAAGAAGATAGACAAGGGAAGAGTGGCTGCGGGCTGGCTGAGAGAAGTAGGAATACTATCGGTAAATCCTGCGGTAAACATTACTCCGGCAGCATCGCCAATGGCTCTACCCACCGAAAGTAAGGTCGCTGTTGCTATTCCGGGAGCAATCTGATAAAGAACCACCCGAATGGTTTCCAAGCGAGTTGCTCCTAAAGAATAAGTGGCATCTAATAAATCTTTTGACAATTGACTTGCCACTTCGTCCATGGAACGTACAAATATGGGAATGATGAGTAAAGTGATCACGATAATTCCTCCTAAGAGAGAGGTCCGCAAACCAAAATAGATCATGATCGTGAAAGCAAAAGCTCCATAAACAATGGATGGTATCCCATAAAGCACATCAAATGACAGGCGAGTGAAGTAACCTACAACAGAACGTTTCTTCAGATACACGTTGATATAAAATACGATTGGAATACTAATGAGCAATCCAATAATAGTGGAAGCTCCCACAATGTATAAAGACCCTACAATTGCATTCAATACACCACCTTCTTTACCGATATAAAAGCCTCCTCCGGGAAGTTTAGTCAACATATCCCAATTCATCGCCGGCCATCCATGTTTGATAATTGTCCAAAGGATACTTCCTAAAAAAGCAAGGACAATAAAAGTGGATAGCAACATCAATACGTTGAATATTTTTTCTTGAATAAACTTTAGCTTCATAATACTTCTATTAAATTACATTTTATATTGTTTCTCAATCTGCTGTAATACAATTCTTGATCCTGCATTAAAGATTAAAATCACAAAGAACAAGATGAAAGCAGCGAACATTAAGGCCGATTCGTATAGTGGGAGAGACAACATTTCTCCATAATTATTTGCAATCAGTGCCGGAAGAGGATAGCAACTGTCGAATAAAGAATGGGGTATCTCTGGTAAGTTTCCACAAACCATTAACACAGCAATCGTTTCTCCTAAAGCTCTTGAAATAGCTAAAACAACCGCGGCAATAATCCCGGGAAGAGCCTTCCGAAGAATAATTTTCTGAGATATCTGCCATTTTGTTGCTCCCAGCGAAGCTGCCGCATCCCGATAATCATTAGGTACGGTGGAGAATATCTCCACGAACAGACTGACTAATAATGGAATAATCATAACGCTCATTACGATCCCTCCTGCTAGAACAGTATATCCACTGGTGTATTCCACAAAATGAGGACCTATAACATCCGCAATCCAAGGAACAATGATCAAGGTACCCCAAACTCCATAAACCACCGATGGAATGCCCGCCAAAATATCTAACGCTGGAAAAACAAATCGCTTTACCCAAGGCTTGGCATTTTCAGTAATAAAAATTCCGGTTAGAAGAGAAATGGGAAGAGCGATTATAATACTCAACAGTGTGATTGCTAACGTTCCACATATAAAAGGAAGAAAACCAAATTCTCCTCTCAGAGGTTTCCATTGTGACGACGTTAGGAGCGTCCATGCAGAGTGGCTATCAAGTATTGTTTGTGACTTCAAATACAAACCTACTCCCATAATCACTAATAAAGACACTGACAAACCTGTTAAAATAAGCATCGATATATGCGCTGCTTTATCTTTAAAGACTCTTCTTTTTAGTAATTTGCCATATTTTCTATTACTAATTCCGTGTAAGACCATGCTACCTCTTTAATTTAGCAAGCTCTGCCTGTAGGGTTTTCTTTGACAAGCCAACGTATCCCGTTTCGTTTGCGTATTTCTGCCCCTGACTTAATACATATTTAAGGAATGCTACCACTGCGGGTTTTTTAGGAGTACCATTGGACACTAAATACAAATTACGTGCAGGAGGTGAAGGATATTTATTATCCGCAATAGCATGCATTAACAGATTCACATTACCATAAAAATTTTCTTCCGGATCAACTCTACCATTTTCATTCTTATCAATCGGAATAATAGCCAATCCGGCATACGGTCTTTTTGTTTTTTGATCATAGGCATAAGCTATGTTGTTCAGTCCAATAGCAATTTTATCTTTTTGTACTGCCGAAGCTACACCGGGATCACCAAACACTGCTGTTCCTCCCAAATCTTCCTGCTTCTTTCCAAACCAAGCTGCCCAGGTTTCAGCGGCTCCACAAGCATCCGATCGAGTAAATACATGAACAGGAACTTTACTTGTAGTCCCCAATACTTCTCCCCATGTATTTATCTGATTACTCCATAGCTTAAGTGCCACATTTTTTTTCAATCCTACTCTTTTTATATCTTTCAGATTAGGATTAGCAGCATTCACAGTGGCAACTACAGCATCTTTTACAACACTAAAGCCTATTGCCCCTCTTTTTAATTCTTCAGGATGTATAGACCTGGAAACCATACCCAAATCTACCACACGAGCAAGTACATCTGTCATTCCTTTGCCTGCTCCGCCTCCAGAAATATCAATTTTTACCTTAGGATGAAGCTTTTTGAATTCATCAGCCCATTTTACAGCCATCGGATAAAGAGCAAATGCTCCCGATAGAGAAATTTCACCTTCAATTTCCTTTTGCTGTGCTTCAGCATGAAAGGGTAAGCTTAATAAATAAGCTGTTAATGCGACTACAATTAATGTTTTTTTCATTTCCTTTTACCTTTAAATTTACCTAAGTGCCATTTGTTCTATCCTAAATTACAGTAAGATATTCTTTTTCAACCAAACCACTCCTGATCTTAAAAGAGTTCACAACAGGAACTGATTCAGCAAGAGACAAAATAACATAGCTAATAGCTGGATCATAGGCCAATAGAATGTCTTCTTCTGATGGACGGGAAGGAGAAGAAGGATGGCTATGCCAGTTCGCAAGGATCTCTAATCCTTTTTCACGAGCATAACGAACAGCTGCGAATTGCTCTTTGGGATCAAAAGAAAAATGCTCCGGACTATGGTCTATGTTTACCATATTATAATTAGTAATTATAGTTTTCTCTTTCCCTAACAAATATCCACAAGCCTCATCGGGTAATTCTGCTTTTGCTATCGCTATGATATCATCTATAACTGTTTGACTTATTTTCATTATCCCTCTGCTTAGTTTTTACTTTTTAACTCACAAGACGCTTGTTCATAATCTACTAATTCAGTAATAACCGGATGCTTTCCACAGATAGGACATATCTCATTTTTCTTGGTAGTAATCTTTCTAAAGTCCATTGTTTTGGCATTAAATACAAGCAAACGATTGGTTAATAATTCACCGACTCCTGTAAGATATTTCAAGACCTCAGCAGCTTGGATTGTGCCGAGCATTCCTGCAATAGCACCCAATACACCAGCTTGAGAACAAGTTGGCACCGCATTGGGAGGAGGAGGAGAATTAAAAAGACAACGATAACAAGCTGAACCGGGTACATAAGTCATCGTTTGCCCTTCAAACCGAAGAATCCCTCCGTGAGAGAAAGGTTTTTCAGCAAACACACATGCATCATTAATCAGAAATTTTACTGGAAAATTATCTGTTCCATCCACTACAAAATCATATTCTTTAATAATATCAAACGCATTGGCAGCAGTGAGGTATTCCTTATAGACATTAACTTTTACGTCCGGATTAATTAGATGAATCTTTTCCTGAGCAGAGAATACTTTAGGTTTATTAACATCTGCCGTAAAATGAATTATCTGACGTTGCAGGTTAGATAAATCGACTATATCACCATCTACGATACCAATTGTTCCGACTCCTGCCGCCGCAAGATATAAAGCAACCGGAGCACCCAAGCCTCCTGCACCAATAATTAGCACTTTGCCATTGGCAATCTTCTCTTGCCCCTCCACACCGACTTCTTGCAAAAGAATATGACGGCTATATCTCTCTATCTGGTCTTCTGTAAAATCCATTAGATACTTCCTCCTCCCATAAAATAAAGGAAATCAATTTCATCTCCATTGTTTACAAGAGTAACACCAAAGTCCTCACGGTTTACAAACTCTTGATTTAACTGTACCGAAACCATTTCTGGTTGAAGTACTTTATTTGTTTTAATTAAATCTAATACTGAAAGGCCTTCTTCTATCTCCTGCGTATTGCCATTGATTTTTATCGTTGCCATTGATCTATTTTTTAGTAGTTTTATAATTGTGTAGAAAATAATATTTTGATAATGCAAAGATATGACGCGATTATGATTCATAAAATCCCATTCATATGGCATTTAAGTACCATATATATGGTATTATAAAAACAGAAGAATCACTGAAATTCAAGATGCAAAAGACCTGATTCAACATTGAGGACTTTTCTTCTTCTTATTAGATAGAAAATATGTACTTTTGAGATTTAAATTTTAATAATCTCTTATAGAGTTAAAAAAATCACAAGGAATACTTAGTCCATCCGTAAGAACATACTTAGAACGAGCTTATAAGTCAAGAGACAAAACTTTGAACATTTATATAATAACTAAATACGAAAGAAACGATGAAGAAACAATGGATCATAGGACTATTAAGTCTGAGCGTATGTATGCAGGCTCAAGTAAAACCCGGTGGAGGATATCCTATCACTCCCGTACCTTTTACAGCGGTCAAGGTTACTGATACCTTTTGGGGGCAGCGATTGAAGGCCAGTCGTGAGATAACTATTCCACTGGCATTCAGCAAGTGTGAGGAAACAGGACGATACGAAAACTTTGTGAAAGCAGCTCATCCCAGTGAATCTTACAAAGTAGGCGGTTTCTCGTTCGATGATACCGATGTATATAAAACAATTGAAGGAGCAAGTTACTCCATGCAGACTTATCCAAATAAAAAACTATCGGCATACATTGACAGCGTGCTTACTATTGTAGCGGCGGCTCAGGAGCCGGATGGTTATTTATATACGGCCCGCACCATGAATCCTAAGCATCCTCACGAATGGGCAGGCAGTAAACGCTGGGAAAAGGAAGAGGATCTTAGTCACGAATTATACGACCTTGGGCACATGATTGAAGGAGCCATCGCTCATTATCAAGCCACGGGTAAAAAGAATTTCCTGAATATCGCGATCAAATATGCTGATTGCGCAGTTAGGGAAATAGGTGACAAACCGGGGCAAGTAGTAGTGGTTCCGGGACATCAGATTGCAGAAATGGCACTTGCCAAGTTGTATGTAGTGACGGGAGAAAAGAAGTATTTGGATTTAGCTAAATTTTTTCTGGATAAACGGGGATATACCGAGAATAAAAATGAATATAGTCAGGCCCACAAACCGGTACTGGAGCAGGATGAAGCTGTGGGACATGCCGTTCGTGCTGCTTACATGTATTCCGGTATGGCAGATGTTGCAGCTTTAACGGGCGATCAAGGTTATGTACATGCTATTGATCGCATCTGGGATAATATAGTGAACAAGAAATTATACATCACTGGTGGCATTGGAGCTACGGGAAATGGAGAAGCTTTTGGTAAGAACTATGAATTACCTAATATGTCTGCTTATTGTGAGACTTGTGCCGCTATCGGAAATGTCTACCTCAATTATCGTCTCTTCCTGCTTCATGGCGAAGCAAAGTATTATGATGTGCTTGAACGTACGCTTTACAATGGGCTCATCAGTGGAGTGTCTCTGGACGGAGGAGCTTTCTTTTATCCTAATCCACTGGAATCCATCGGACAGCATCAGCGTCAGCCCTGGTTTGGTTGTGCTTGTTGTCCATCAAACATCTGCCGCTTCATTCCTTCCATTCCTGGATATATTTATGCCGTTCATAAAAATGATGTCTACGTAAATTTATTTATGAGTAACCATTCGAATTTGAAGGTAAATGGAAAGAACGTGAGTGTGAATCAAACTACCAATTATCCATGGTCGGGAGATATCAAACTAGACATAATTCTTTCGGGGAAACAGAATTTCATCTTGAAAATTCGTGTTCCAGGCTGGGCTCAAGGGTCTGTTGTTCCAGGTGATTTATACAGTTACACGGATAAAAAGACAATGGAGTACCACATAAAGGTAAACGGCGTAGTAATGGAAAGTGCACTCGACAAGGGCTATTTCGTAATTAACCGCACTTGGAAAAAAGGTGACGTAGTCGAAGTTCATTTTGATATGGAACCTCGGACGGTTAAAGCGAATCAAAAAGTGGAAGCCGACGGGGGAAAGATTGCCGTGGAACGTGGTCCTTTAGTATACTGTGCTGAATGGCCGGACAATGATTTCAGTGTGTTGAGCGTTATGATGAGCAAAAAGCCAATATTCATAGTGGAACGCAAGCAAGATTTGCTTTATGGCATTGATCAGATCCAAACAAATGCGCAGACATTGAGCTATGATGCTCAGGGGCGGTTAGTAGCAAAGGATGTGAAACTCAAATTGATCCCTTATTATGCTTGGGCGCATAGAGGAAGTGGCGAGATGGCTGTGTGGTTATCCACCTATCTGAGCGCTACCCGCCCTATAATGCCGTAAAACTTAAAAATGAGAAGCAGATAAACTTGTTTTTATTTCATTGAAAACAGAAGGATTCGTATTTTTGCAGGAATTATTCTAAAAAAGAACGTATCATGAACTATAATTTTGATGAAATAATAGACCGTACAGGTACTGACGCCCTAAAGTTAGAAGCACTGAAACCAAGATGGGGGAGAGACGATCTATTACCACTTTGGGTAGCAGATATGGATTTTCGTACTCCGCCATTTGTTATGGACGCGCTAAGGAAACGTTGCGAAAATGAAATATTAGGCTATACCTGTAAACCTGCTTCTTATTTTAAATCCATAGAGCAATGGCTGCTCAACAGATATGACTGGAAAGTTTCCAAAGAACTAATCAATTTTACTCCTGGAATTGTTCCGGGAATTGCTTTTGTACTAAAGTGCTTTACAAAACCCGGAGATAAGGTATTGGTGCAGATTCCTGTTTATCATCCCTTCTTTCTGGTGACAGAACACAACCACAGAGAAGTTGTTTATAACCCTCTTATCCTTGAAAATGGGCAGTTCAGAATGAATCTGGAACATTTAAAACAAGTAATTAAAGGGTGTAAACTATTTATTTTATGCAATCCTCACAATCCCGGAGGGAGAGTGTGGACAAAAGAAGAGCTGGTTGCTATCGCAGATATCTGTTATGAAAACGGAACCTTAGTTGTGTCCGATGAAATTCATGCCGATCTCACATTGCCTGGATTCACCCACACACCTTTTGCCAAAGTATCTGAAAAAGCTCGTTTAAACTCTATTGTATTTATGTCACCCAGCAAAGCTTTTAATATGCCGGGATTATCTAGTTCTTATTGCATTATTGAGAATAGCGAGATACGAAAAAAATTCAGTACTTTTCTTAATGCCAGTGAATTGTCCGAAGGTCATATCTTTGCTTTCATTAGTGTGGTGGCTGCTTATGAGCAAGGTACAGAATGGCTGAATCAACTACTAAACTACATTCAGGGAAACATTGATTTTATGGACGAGTATCTGCAAAAGAACATGCCATTGATAAAAATAATTCGTCCACAAGCATCTTATCTCATTTTTATGGATTGCCGGAAATTAAGATTCACCCAAAAGGAATTAGTAGATTTCTTTGTGGACAAAGCTCATCTGGCATTAAATGACGGAGCTATGTTTGGCAAAGGAGGTACAGGCTTTATGCGCATCAATGCAGGATGTCCAAAAGCCATTCTGGAAAAAGCACTCAAACAGTTGCAAACAGCTTATAATGAAGTATTTTGATTATCCTTAGAAATAAAAGATACCATGATGGATGGCAATATTTTATTAAAGGCAAGCTCTCTTACTTTTAAATAATTGAGGAGATAACCAGATGGTTATCTCCTCAATTATTTAACAACAACAAACAACTAAATCAATCAGTTATCCTAAAACTAGAAAAAAACCTTTTTTACTATTTGCTCCCACCCAAAGATTAAAATCTCCCGGCTCCATAGTCTCTTTCATATTATATTCCCAAAAGCAAGTTCTGATACAATTACGCTTTAGCTCTTTTACTGAACGAACAACACAACCTACTTTTTTACCATCATAAAGCTGTGCAACCTCTATCGTTGTTTACCAATTTTAGCCAATATAAAAAAATTACCCTTTCAGAAGATTTTTGTGTATCCTATCTTCTTTTGATGTCATGCTACTATTAAGAGCTGACTATTAGTTTATTAAGATAACTTTAATATGGTACATAAAATGCCATTAACATGGGATTTTAAATCATAAATTATCTAATTTTCTTTGTCATCTATGGTATAAAAAATGCCATTAGTATGGGATTTTACATCATAAATTATCTAACTTTCTTTGCAATCAATTGATAGAGGAAATAATTCACACAATATAAATATAAAAAATGAGTAAAAAAATTAAGCAAATTGCTATTTATGGTAAAGGAGGAATTGGTAAATCTACTACCACATCCAACATTAGTGCAGCTTTAGTAGAGGCTGGCTATAAGGTTCTTCAGTTTGGTTGTGATCCTAAAAGTGATTCTACCAATACATTGCGTGATGGGAAGTATATCCCAACAGTATTGGATTTGCTTCGTGTCAATCCAAAAGTGGATGCTCACAAGGCTATCTTTAAAGGTTTTGAGGGAGTTTATTGTGTGGAAGCAGGTGGGCCCTCACCCGGTGTTGGCTGTGCAGGACGTGGTATTATAACAGCCGTACAGCTATTGAAGCAACAAAATATTTTTGATGAGCTGGATTTAGACTATGTTATTTACGATGTATTGGGTGACGTTGTCTGTGGAGGATTTGCGGTGCCTATTCGTGAAGGTATTGCAGAACATGTCTTTACTGTTTCTTCATCAGACTTTATGTCTGTTTATGCTTCAAATAACTTAATGAAGGGTATCAAAAAATATTCTAATGCAGGAGGAGCTTTGTTTGGAGGTGTAATTGCTAACTCCATCAATAATCCTTATCAAAAAGCAATTATTGACGATTTTGTGAAACAAACCGGTACACAAGTGGTGGAATACGTGCCTAGATCAATAACTGTTACACAGGCTGAACTTTCTGGACGTACTACCATCGAAGCAGCTCCTAACTCCGCTCAGGCAAAAGTGTATCGCAGTTTGGCTCAAAAAATTCATGAACATACTGAATCGCGCGTGCCAACCCCTCTTGAAACTGAAGATCTCCGTGCTTGGTCAGCAAAATGGGCAGATCAATTACTAGCTGTTGAATCAGGAGAAATAAGAGGTGAAAGAGATGGAATTTAAGAATATTCAGACTTAAAAAATATTTAAATAATCACAGACTGATATATTTTACAAGGAACGATTTATAACTATGGATAAATTATTGTTTCTTATATGATTTAATAATAGTAAATTAATAGCTGAAAATAGTATTTGAAACAAAATAATAGAAATTGATATGACAATTAATCTGAGAAATAATGAAGCTGCAGTACGAGAATCGCGGTTAGGTTCAATAACAGCTTACAGCGGAACTTTACAGGATTTAGGAAACCAGTCTTGTAATGGCTGTCTTAGTGAAAAAAGCCGCTGCTTTAGTCAGGCATCTAATTGTAATTCGATGTGTGCTTTGAATCAAGCGGCCAGAATTAACGATGTTGCAATTGTTCATCATGGACCATCGGGATGTGCAGCAACTGCAATGGATGTGCCTAATACATGGGGGCTGTTGGCAGAGACTTTAGGAAAAAGTCGTGAAAATTTTGCATGGACTTGTACCGATATGAAAGAATCAGACACTGTGTTTGGGGCAATTGATGATTTGAAAGAAGCTATAATAGAAACTTACAATCGGTATAAACCCAAAGCCATTTTCATAGGTGCTTCCTGTGTAAGTGGTGTAATTGGGGAAGATCTGGAAAGTGTTATAGATGATTTAAAAAATGAAGTTCCTATACCAATTGCTCCTATTCATTGTGAAGGATTTAAATCACAAATTTGGGCAAGTGGATTTGATGCTACGTTCCATGCCATACTTAAATATATTGTAAAACCTCCAAAAACGAAAAGCAACAAGGTCAATGTAATCAATTTTGCTGGTGGAACAACTTGGGATTCGCGTGGTGATGTGAAAAGGTTATTAAATGCGTTAGGAGTTGAACCTACTTTCTTTCTTGCCAGTTCCACTGTTGAGGAATTAAAGAAAATGTCTGAGGCTATTGCTACTATTAGTACATGCAGCACTCTAAGTTCATACATTGGAAATGGATTGGAAAAACAATATGGAGTACCCTATATACGATCGCTACAACCTCATGGCGTAGTTGGTTACGAAGATTGGGCAAGAAAATTAGCTCAGGTTTTAAACAAAGAAAAAAAAGTTGAAACTTTTCTTTCCAAAGAAAAAGAATTTTATCAACCGAAGATTGATGCTGTTGTGGAAAAACTCAAAGGAAAGCGGGCAATGATTGCTATGGGGCCTGGTTTTGGTGTAAATTATGCGCGTATTTTACAAAGTTTCGGTATGACAGTTGAGCACCTGTCAGTTTGGCATTTTGATAAACAAAATGATGATGGACAGTTACCTTCTGCATTCGCATATCAACTCGAATATTCTGATAACAATTTTACTTTTTCAGTAAATGATCTTCAGAATTTTGAATATCTGAATATACTTAACAATGTATTGCCAGACATTCTAATTACTCGTCATGCTGGTACTACCGTATGGTCAAGTAAAATAGGCATTCCTGCTCTTAATGTTTTCGATGAATACACTTCGTTCGGTTATAAGGGGACTTTACGGTTTGCTCAGGGAATTTTATTTGCTATTACAAATCGAAGCTTTACTGATAATTTAGCGAAAAGAGTGAGACTTCCGTATAAACAATGGTGGTTAAAACAACCTGCCGACACTTTTTTAGATTAATAAATATTTAATAAATGAGTAATTATGGAAATTAATTTGAATAATAATGAAGTAGCTGTCCGTGAAAACCGTTTAGGTTCTGTTATAGCCTATAATGGTACGATTAAAGATTTTGGAGAATCTGGATGCGGTGGTTGTTCAGATAAAAAAAGATGTTTTAGTCAATCTTCAATGTGCAATAATGGTTGTGCCATAGGTCAATTGTTTAGTATTTATGATGCTGCAATAGTTCAACATAGTCCATCGGGATGTGCCTCAATCGCGATGGGCGGGTCTATAAATGACCTTTTGGTAAAAGCATTAGGGAAAAGTCCTAAAGCAAATTCAGGATTTACATGTACTGATATGACTGAACAAGATACTGTTTTTGGTGCAATTGAAAATCTAAAAGAAGTAATAATAGAAACTTATAATCGGTACAAACCAAAAGCAATATTTGTAGCAGCATCATGTGTTAGTGGCGTAATTGGTGAAGATTTGGAAAGTGTAATTGATGATCTAAAAGATCAGGTTCCTGTCCCGATAGCTCCGATTCATTGCGAAGGGTTCAAAACTCAGATTTGGGCAAGTGGTTTTGATATTGCTTTTCATGCAATTCTTAAATACATTGTTAAGCCAGCTCAAAAAAAAACTAATAAAGTCAATGTTATCAATTTTGCAGGTGGTACCTCGTGGAATTCAAGGGCGGATGTTGCCCGTTTATTTAAGGCTTTGGGTGTTGAACCAACATTCTTATTAAGTACTGCTACTATCGAAGAGTTGGAGCATTTATCAGAAGCAGCAGCTACTATTAGCACCTGTGGGACTTTAAGTTCATATTTCGGCAATGGATTAGAAAAAGGTTTTGGAGTCCCTTTTATAAGGTCGTTGCAACCTCATGGTGTAATCGGTTACGAAGACTGGGTGTTAACACTGGCCAAGGTTTTGGGTAAAGAAGAGGAAGCAAAAATATATTTGGCAGAAGAAAAAAGAATTTATCAGCCACAAATAGATGAGTTTGCCAAGAAGCTTAAAGGTAAACGGGCTATGATTGCAATGGGACCAAGTTATTCCCAAAACTATGCACGGATATTACAGGAATTCGGAATGATTGTTGAACATGTAACTGCATGGCATTTAGATGTTAAATATGATGATGGTAATATGCCGCCTGCTTTGCAATATGAAATAGATCATGCGGATAATAACTATACTTTTACTGTAAATGATTTGCAGAATTATGAGTATATAAATATTCTGAAAAAACTCAAACCGGATGTTTTTGTTACAAGACATCCAGCAGGAATGATTGTTTGGTCAATGAAATTAGGAATACCGGCATACAATGTCCGGGATGAATATACTTCCTTTGGATACATAGGTACATTACGTTTTGCTAAAGCATTATATTACACCATCTTAAATAAAAGTTTTACTAACAATCTGGCAAAGCATGTAAAATTGCCTTATAAAAATTGGTGGTATCACCAACCTGCAGATACCTTCTTGGTAGATTAACTATAAATAGATAAAAATTCAAAAAAATGACAAAAATTTTAGATGAGCCAAGATATGTTTGTGCGTTAGGGGCATTACAAACAGTGGAAGCAATTTACAGAGCTATACCAATTATACATGCAGGACCTGGTTGTGCAGCAAAATTATCAATAGGTGGAAGATCTGGGTATTTAGGCCCTCAAACCTTGCCATGTACTAATATTGGTGAAACCGAAGTCGTATTTGGCGGTGAAGAAAAATTACGCACTTTAATTCAAAATTCATTAAAGGTGATGGATGGCGATTTCTTTGTAGTCTTATCCGGTTGTACCACTGAAATTGTTGGAGATGACATTCACAGTGTTGTAAGTGAATTTGAAGATGCTGAAAAACCAGTACTTTCTGTTGCAACTGCCGGTTTTAAAGGAACCAATATTGAAGGTCACGAATGGGTAGTTGATGCTATTATTGACCAATACTTATCTAAACGCTATTTCGGAGAAAAGATAAAAGGATTGGTGAATATCTGGGGACCAGTTCCTTCTTATGATCCCTATTGGGTAGGAAATATTCGCGAATTGGAAAATCTTATTCGTGAATTGGGCTTAACACCAAACTGTATTTTTGGAGAATATAGAGGAATTGATAACTTAAATCTCGTTCCAAGAGCGGAATGTAATTTATTAGTTTCTTCTTGGGTCGGATTAGGTAATGTAAAAAATCTGGAACAGAAATTTGGTACACCCTACTTGCATTATCCTACATTGCCTATTGGTGCACATGAAACTTCTCTTTTTTTGAGAACTATTGGTGAATTTTTCAATATTGACAGTCAACTTGTTGAAGATATTATTAGTCGCCATGAAAAAGAATATTATTACTACATTGAGCGTACTTGTTCAATCTTCTTTGAAAACAGAGCTTCTTCAAAAATGTTCTCAACTGTGACAACTGCTGATTATGCACTTGCTCTATCCAAATTCTTTATTAATGATATGGGGTTAATTCCAAGTAAACAATATATAACAGAAGGTGTTCCAGAAGAACATCAGGACAAAGTTAAACAATATTTTAAAGAGTTTAACTTTGGAATTGAAGCAGAAGTAGTTTTCTCGAATGACGGATATTTAATACACAAACAGATTGAAGAGGATGACTATGCCGGAACACCTTTAATTTTGGGAAGTATTTACGAAAAAAAATTAGTTACTAAATTGAATGGAACTTTTTTATGTGTTAGTACACCTTTTCAAGAAAGAGTTGTTATCCATAGTTCATATGTAGGGTATAATGGTGGTTTGAAATTATTAGAAGATCTATATACCAGTGTTTTCCAAAATTTCAATTAAAAACCGATAAAATTAGTATCACTTTCAATAAATAAATATAGTATGAGTAATAATTATCATTTCGATACGCTAAAAATTCGAGCTGGTTATGATTCCAAGGAGCACAATAATTCAACGCAAGTACCTATTTATCAGACGGCTGCTTTTGATCTGCTTTCGACAGATCGAGCACAACGAATTGTGAATTCTGAGGAACAGGGCTATTTGTATTCACGTGTACAAAATCCAACTATTGCTGCTCTTGAGGGACGGATTGCTGCTTTGGAAGGTGCTGTCGGAGCTGTTGCAGTTGCTTCTGGTATGGCTGCGGTTTCCTACGCCTTACTGAATGCCGGAGAAGGCGGTAGAGTGATAGTTGCAGCACAGGTATATGGTGGAACATACGATGCATATAAGAAAATATATCCAAAATTAGGTGTTCAAATAGATATTGTAGAAAATGTAAACAATCTGGATGCCATTCGGGCATTGATTAAAAAAGATACCCGGGCAATCTTAATTGAGTCTGTCAGCAATCCGCTCAATGCGGTGGCCGATATAGAAGCTATTGCCCGGTTAGCCCATGAATACGGGGTAGCACTTATTGTTGACAATACCATTGCTACCCCGTATTTGCTTAGGCCCTTTGAATATGGTGCGGATGTTGTGGTGTATTCGGCAACCAAAGCTCTGAGCGGACATGGTTCTGCTATTGGGGGGTTGATTCTTGAGTCAGGAAAATTTGACTGGTCGGCGGGTCGCCATCCCCAGTTTAGTGAAAAAGTGTATACCTTAGGTGATAGAAGTTTTTTAGAAGCCTTCCCTGATTTTCCATTTTTAGCTCGCGCTCGTACCATTTATGTGCGTTTACTTGGCGCTGCATTAAGTCCATTTAATGCCTATTTAATTCTTCAAGGTATTGAAACTTTAAGCGAGCGGGTAAAGAAACAAAGCGAATCTGCCCTGAAAATTGCAGTATTTCTTTCAACGCATTCCAAAGTGGCATGGGTAAGTCATTCTTCTCTGGAAGGAAATAAATATAAAGCTTTAGCTGATAAATATTTACCCAAAGGAATAGGAGGTGTGTTTTCTTTTGGTTTTAAAGGTAGCGAAGAAGAAACGAATCGTTTTATTGAAGCCTTACAATTGTTTTCTTATCAGGCAAACATTGGAGATGCACATTCGTTGGTAGTCAATCCGGCTCGTACTACTCATCGGGAATTAAATGAGAGAGAGCAGCTGGCTATTGATCTCAAGCTTGAAACTGTAAGATTATCCATCGGTTTGGAAGATGTAGAGGATCTGATTGACGATTTAAAGCAGGCTTTTGATAAGCTATAAAAGATCTACGTTAATATGTTTCATGGAGTTAGCTTTTATAAGAACCGGTAACTGTATAATAAATCACAATACAAAAAAATTCAACGACTTACATGGTATATTGAAAAGTGGATTGGAAAATAATAATTAAGACTTGCAGTCATGAATAAAAATCGAAAAATTATTTTAGCAGCTTTTGTTTTAGCCTTAGTGTTAAGCGCTTGTACTTCAAAATCAAAGAATCAAACTCAAACAAAGAAGGATGAGAAAACAATTGCAATTGGAGCCTCCATGCAAAATACGACATATTATGACCTCTTTGTACATGCGATTAAACCTTTATTAGAAAAAAAAGGATATAAAATTATTATAAAAGAACTAAATGACCCTAGAACATATAATACTGCATTAGAATCAAAAGATTTTGATCTTAATGTCGGACAACATAAAGCTGCTCTTGAGGTTTCTGTGGAACGAGACAATTTAAAGATTTCTCCATTAATTACTATACCAAGTGCAATTTATGGAATTTATACGAAGAAATTAAAAGCAAAGAATTTAGAAGAATTAAAAAAAGAGTTGAAAAAAGGGGACGTTGTTGCGATACCCGATGACCCTTCAAATCTGTCGCGCGCATTGATTTTTTTAGAAAATGTAGGAATGCTTAAATTAAGAAGCGGGTTAAATAGAAACCTTTCGACCGAGAGAGATATTGTAGAAAATCCCTATAACCTTGACTTTAAGACATTACAATCGGCTATGATTGCAAGAAGTTTAGAGAGTGTTTCTATTGGTTTACTTTCAGGAGCTGATGCGAATTATGCAGGGATATTTGATTCTTGTATCGTTAGAGAAGTAAATCCTGATGATTGTTTTCTTATCATTTTTGCCATAAGAACAGAAGATTTAAATAGCGCTTGGGCTAAAGATTTTGTAGATGCAGTACAATCAGAAGAATTTAAAAATGTAATTGAAGATCCTCAATATATGTTTCATAAATTTTTTCGACCTGCATGGTATGTCAAAAAATGGGGAATTAAAAACAATTAATACATAGTAGAGATGTCAGACAATATAGCAAATTTAATAAGTTTTCGAGATGTTAGCGTAACTTTTCCTAATAAAGAAAAGAATATAGAAGCTGTAAAAGAGGTATCTTTTAATATATATAAAGGAGAAATATTTGGTATTGTGGGCACAAGTGGAGCAGGTAAAAGTACATTATTAAGAACCATTAATTTATTGCAAAGACCGACTCAAGGCCAGCTTATTATTAACGAAAAGGAAATTACCGGCCTCAAAGGCGAAGCGTTGAGAAAACTGAGAATAAACATTGGAATGATTTTCCAACAATTTAGTTTGATTAATACGAAAACAGTATATGACAATGTTGCATTTGCCATGAGTGCCGTTGGTAAAAGTAAAGATGAAATTAAACAACGAGTACCTGAAGTCTTGGAATTGGTCGGGCTAATAGGTAGATCATCATCTTATCCGGTAAAACTGAGTGGAGGAGAAAAACAACGGGTGGGTATAGCCCGGGCATTAGCAAATAATCCTCATATTTTGCTTTGTGATGAGCCTACCTCTGCGCTCGATTTGGAAACTACGAACTCCATATTGGATTTGATAAAACAAATTAATGTAAAATTAGGTATTACCACAGTTATTATTTCACACGAAATGAATGTAATAAAAAAGATTTGTGATCGTGTAGCGGTTATGAGTCAGGGAAACATAATTGAACTTGATGATGTGTTCAATGTATTTACTTCCCCAAAACATGAGTTTACAAAATGTTTGGTAAATCGTACTATTGATTTGGTCTTACCATCCCGATTGTTACAAGATAAAAACCGGAAAACACTAAAAATTGTATATAGTGGAGAGAAAGCAGAAGAGTCTATTATTTCTGACACTATTAAAAATTTTGGCATAAAACTGAATATTCTGCATGGGAAAATAGAATATATTGCTAATAAACCATTTGGAATACTCATCATACAACTTAGTGGAAACGAAAAAAAAGTAGGAGAGGCAGAATGTTACTTAAAAAATAGAACTTATAGAGTGGAGGTAATAAATGAATAATTTATCGTATACAGAATTGTTTGAATACTTAAGAATAGCACTTCTTGAAACCCTGTTTATGTGGGGAATTTCTATGGTAATTTCAATCTTATTAGGAACTGCAATAGGATTGATTATTTTTGCTACAAGGGAAGGTTTGTTTTGGGAAAATAGAGTGCTTAATTTTATAGCAAGTTTTCTAACAAACATTATTCGTTCCATACCCTTTATAATATTGTTAGTGTTGCTATTGCCCCTTACAAAACTTCTTATTGGTACAACTATAGGCCCTTTGGCGGCTTCTATTTCTATATCTATATCTTCTACCTGTTTTTTTGCCAGATTGGTGGAAAGTTCATTGTCTGATGTTGACAAAGGTGTGATAGAATCTGCTAAAGCAATTGGAGCAAGTAACTTTACAATAATAAAAGAGGTTTTATTTCCAGAAGCATTTTCTGGTATATTACGGGGTATAACCATACTTGCAATTGCCATTTTGGGATCTACAGCTATGGCTGGTATGGTAGGAGGAGGAGGTATTGGTGATTTGGCTATTCGCTATGGCTATTATCGCTATCAAACGAATGTAATGGTGGTCACTTCAGTTTTATTAATTGTTCTAGTTCAAATAGTTCAAACTGTTGGAGACTATTTTGCAAAAAAAACAGAAAAAAAATAATGGATATGAATTTTACTAATTGTCTAATTTTACAATTAGGAATGACCCTTATGGTTTATTTAAAAGTTTAACAAACTATTGATTTAATAATTTAGAGAAAAGTTTATGCCGCGACTACGAAAAATTTATTTAATGCTTGGATTTTTTAGAAGCTACTATTGTTGATGGAAAAAATAATTTCCTTACTTAAGGCAGACAGCCCAAAATAAAAAACATTTTTTATTTTCTATTAAACAAAATAAAAAAAGTGTCCTCTATTCCGACTGGTAATTGGCTTCAAGGACACTCAACACTAAAAAATTAGAGTTATGACAAATGTATTAAAAAAAATCGAAAAACGAAGCCGTTTTTTACAGAGGACGGTGCTTTTAACATTTTTATTGAATTGCTTTTTTGTTTCTGCTCAACAACAAAAAACAGTTGTGAAAGGTAAGGTCCTTGATGAAAATACCAATGAGGTCATAATAGGTGCAATTATTAAAGTTAAAGAATCGGAAGGGAAACAAAGCGGAACCGTCTCTGATGCAAACGGCAAATTCAGCCTTGATGTTAAATCGTTGCCTGTTACGCTTACCATTAATTTTATAGGTTATAGGGGGCAAGAAACCGACATTTATGAGTATTCAGAACCGATCACTATTTTTCTTCCGGAAAATTTGAATACACTTAATGAAGTGGTGGTAGTTGGTTATGGTACTCAAAAGCGGAAAGAACTTACAGGAGCTGTCGCTTCAGTTCCTAAAAATACATTATTACAAATTACATCTTCTTTTGACAATGCTCTCGGTGGAGCTATTGCAGGATTGAATGTGACACAAAGCTCTGGCCAACCAGGTGCTTCATCAAGTATTCGTATTCGAGGTGGTAACTCTATAAACGGAGGCAACAATCCACTTTATGTAATTGACGGTTTTAGCGTTTACAATGATAATAGTGCGACAAGTACTGGTGCAGGTAGAAATGATGCCGGATTAAATCCACTCTCAAGTATCAATTCAGCAGATATTGAATCAATAGAGGTTTTGAAAGATGCTTCAGCCACTGCTATTTACGGCTCGAGAGGGGCTAATGGGGTGATAATTATTACTACTAAAAAAGGGAAAAAAGGATCCAATCACATTAATTATCAAAGTACATTCGGCTGGCAGCAAATAAGTAAAAGAATTGATGTGCTGAATGGAAGTCAATGGGCAACTCTTTATAACGAACTTCAAGCCAGTGAAGGTAAAGCTACTGCATTTACACAAGCTCAAATTGATGCATTTGGAAAAGGTACTGACTGGCAAGATGCCGCCTTGCGAACAGGACCTACAGAAGATCATCAAATTTCGTTTACGGGAGGGGATGAAAAAACCCGTTATGCTGTTTCTGGTAACTACTTTAAACAAGAAGGTATTGTATTAAACACCGATTTTACACGTTTTTCGGCTCGTATTAATTTGGATCGTGATGTATTCAAAAATTTAAAGATTGGAGTGAATGTTTCAGGAAGCAGTTCTAAACAAAATGGTTTGAGTAATGTTGCTAGTTCTGAAATTCCAAATACTTGGGCTGAAGTTATACGAGCAGTTCCGATTGTTCCTATTTATAATTCGGATGGAAGCTTCAATTATACAAACCCTTATGCTGAATCGGCAAACATACTTAACGGTGTTTCTCCCAATCCTATTTCAGATTTACTTAATACGGTTGATGAAACTAAAAATAATCGATTATTGGGTAATTTCTACATAGAATATAAGGTTATTCCGTCGTTGACAGCAAAGATAAATGTTGGTACTGATTTTAATAATGTAAAACAAAACTATTATGCACCTTCTTATACATCAGCAGGTTTGCAAAATATAGGGTATGCTTCAGTTGGTAATAAAGAAATTAATTCGTCACAAGCTGAATTTACTTTGAATTACGAAAAAAAAATCAATAAAAATAATTATTTAAATGTACTCGTAGGGTACACTACTCAGAAAACAGATGCGGAATATGTTACAGCTTCGTCGAAGAATTTTTCAAATGATGCAACAACCTATAATAGTTTACAAAGTGCTTCGATAACCATTATGCCAACTTCCGGTGCTTACGCCTCTGTACTAAACTCTTACTTGGGAAGAATCAATTACTCTTATTTGGAGCGTTATAATTTAACAGCGACATTGAGGGCTGATGGTTCTTCCCGTTTTGCAAAAAACAACAAATGGGGCTACTTCCCATCTATTGGGTTATCGTGGAATATTAACGAAGAGCCCTTTCTAAAAGGGAATAAAAACATAAGTAATTTAAAATTAAGGCTTAGCGCAGGTATTACCGGAAATCAGGAAATTGGGGATTATAAATATGAATCAACAATTAATCCCGGAGTATACTCTTACTCTTTTAATGGAACATTCGCAACTGCTTATATACCAAGTAATCTTGAAAACCAGAATTTGAAATGGGAAAAAACAGCTCAGTATGATGCTGGTCTTGATTGGGGATTGTGGAAAGACAGACTAAATATAGTGTTTGATGCTTATTACAAAAAAACAACAGATTTATTACTGAATGTACCGGTGGAAACGACTTCCGGATATACTACAGTTTTAAAAAATATAGGAAGTGTTTCAAATAAAGGACTTGAATTAGAATTAAGTGGAAAAATAATAAACAGGAAAAAATTTAATTGGACGAGTTCATTTAATATTGCGAAAAATTTAAATAAGGTGGAAAATCTTGGTGGCGTTGATTATTTTATTCCGGCTTTTACTTCTACGGACAATCTGTCTCAGGTAGGGATGGGCTATGCTGTACCTCTAATCGTAAAAGTGGGACAACCCATAGGCTCTTTTTACGGTTATAAATTCGCCGGTGTCGTGCAAACCGGGGATGATCTTACTAAGGTACCTAAACCAAGTTGGTTTACGAGTAATGTACAAGCAGGAGACCCTAAATATGTTAATCAAAATACTGATAATGTGATAACTGAAGCAGACAAGGTGGTTTTGGGAAATACACAACCTGATTTTACTTATGGGTTTACTAATACGTTAACTTATAAAAACGTTGATTTATCTTTTTCGTTGCAGGGAAGTTATGGAAATAAAATCTACAATGCATTGCGTCAAAGACTTGAGAAGACAACCATATTTTATAATTCTTCAGCAGATGTGGCTAACAGATGGACAGAAAACAATCCTTCGAATGAAATTTCAAGGGCAACCGATGCAACAAATATAGTTCTTGATAGCAGATATGTAGAAGATGCATCCTACTTGCGCTTTAAAAACATAACCTTAGGTTACACCTATCTAATAAAAAACAAAAATAAAGAAATAATAAAGTTCAAGATTTTTGTTTCTGCTCAAAACCTCTTTACAATAACGAACTATTCAGGCAATGATCCGGAAGCTTCACGGTACGGTGGTGATGAAACAAACGACATTTATCAAGGTATAGATTTTGGAACATATCCTTCTTCAAAAAGCTATTCTGTAGGCATAAACATCATTTTGTAATTAATAATAAAATCGTATTCATCTAATAAATTATATGACTTATGAAAAAGATAATAATATTGATAAATATATTAATCGTTATGGTTTCATGCAACGATTTAAATATTTCTCCAACAAACTCAATTGTTCAAAGTTCTTTTTATAAAACAGAATTGGATGTCACTACGGCAGTTAATGGAGTATATTATACATTAACTTATAATGGTTCTCATCCTTTGTATGGTGATCTTTTATTTTTCTTAGTCGATTTAGGTTCTGATTATGCAAGGGCAGGGAATAATACGAATATGATGTCAATAAAATCATTGGGAACATTGCAATATGATCCAAGTAATGACCGCATTGATTTGGCTTGGAGTAATCTTTATCAGGGCATCGATCGAGCGAACTTGGCTATTGACAAAATTCCAAATTCTACGGCATCTGATGTTCTGAAAGCCAGATTGATTAATGAATCTAAATTCTTACGGGCATTGTTTTATTTTAATGCAGTCCAATTGTGGGGACCAATTCCATTAGTATTACATGAAGGAGAGGGTACTAATGCGACCCGGACTCCAGTTGATTCAGTTTATTTACAGATTACAAAGGACTTGAAAGATGCACTTAATTTACCGGCTTCATACTCCGGTTCAGATGTTGGTCGGGCTACCAATGGCGCTGCAAATGCTCTGTTATCGAAGGTCTATCTAACATGGGCTCAAACTTCAACCCTAGATCAAACAGATAAATATGACAAGGCTGTACTATATGCAAACCAAGTTATTAATGGAGGTTATGGGTATAAATTATTGGAAAACTTTCTTGATATATGGGATATTACTAAAAAGAATGGCAAAGAACATATTTTTACCGCCCAATTTGCATTAGGCGGTTGTACGAATACTATGTGCCATTGTACTTTTGCTACCGGACTTAGCAATGCAGAGCCAGTTGCGTGGGTATCCGATAATTCTTACTATAATATTTTTGATAATAGAGACCAACGTAAAGCAGGAAGTTTTGCAAAAACATTGTATAATCCATCCAATGGTACAACTTTTACTTTTGATGTGCCTCGTTTTAGAAAATATATTGACACAACCCATGTGCTAACCAGCACTTCAAGAAGAGATATTGATGTTCCAATAATCCGTTATGCAGATGTCTTATTATTTAAAGCGGAGGCGCTTAATGAAAGATATCATGGACCTACTGCTGAAGCTTATGAGGCGATCAATGAAATTCGGAGAAGGGCGTATAAGCAGTTTCCTGTGACATCTCCATCTACCTATGATTTTAGTGAGTTAAGTTATGAACAATTTAGGGATACATTAAGGCAAGAACGATACTTTGAATTTGTAGAAGAGCAACAGCGCTGGTTTGATTTAGTGCGTTGGAAGATTCTGGTAAAAACAATTAGTAAGAACCCATTAAAAAGTGCCGTTTCCAAACGAAACTATCTTTTCCCTATACCTCAATCTCAACGAGAGATTAACCCTACCGGCCTTTGGCAAAACTGGGGATATGATGGTGCAACAGTTCCGGACCCTTATGATGTAAGCTATCAATAAAATTGTATAATTGAGTTAGATAGCGCCTAAATTTATTATAAAAAATTACCAACAATTATATAAATGATTGATATACAAAAAATACGTGCCGATTTCCCTATTCTTTCAGAAAAAGTATATGGAAAACCACTGGTCTATTTTGATAATGCGGCTACTACTCAAAAACCCCGTCAAGTGGTAGAAAAGATTGAAGAGGGTTACTATAAACATAATGCGAACATTCATCGTGGAGTACATTTTTTAAGTCAGGAAGCTACTGAAGCACATGAGAAGGCAAGAAAAGAAGTATGCTCGTTTATCAATGCAAAGTCTACCACTGAAATTGTATTTACCCGAGGCACAACAGAATCTATTAACTTAGTAGCCAGTTCGTTTGGAGAACTTTGTCAAGCAGGTGATGAAATTATCCTTACCGAAATGGAGCATCATTCCAACATAGTGCCTTGGCAACTATTACAAACTCGCAAAGGGATTGTTATCAAAGTAATTCCTTTTGATGAAAAAGGAGAATTGAAACTTAATGAAATAGACAAGTTAATCACATATAAAACGAAATTAATTGCTTGTACGCAGGTATCCAATTCGTTGGGAACTATTAATCCTGTGAAAGAAATTATTCGTAAAGCTCATTTGCATAATATTCCTGTATTGATAGATGGGGCTCAATCCGTTCCCCATATTAAAATTGATGTACAGGATCTGGATGTGGATTTTTTTGTGTTTTCCGGACATAAAATTTATGGACCTACGGGCATTGGTGTACTATATGGAAAAGAAGTCTGGTTAGAAAAGATGCCACCTTATCAAGGTGGAGGTGAAATGATTGAACATGTATCGTTCGAAAGAACGACTTTTAATGTGTTACCTTTTAAGTTTGAAGCTGGAACACCCGACTTTATAGGTTCTACGGCTTTAGCTGAAGCTTTACGCTATGTAAACAATATAGGCATTGAAAACATTGCTGACTATGAACGCGGATTGTTAGCTTATGCTACTGAAAAGCTAAGCCAATTTGAAAATGTTCGTATTATCGGACAGGCCAAAAGTAAAAGTAGTTTAGTGTCATTCCTAATTAATAATATCTACCCTTATGATTTAGGTTTGGTACTCGATAAACTAGGTATTGCAGTACGTACAGGCCATCACTGTGCACAGCCGGTAATGGATGCTTTTCATATTGAAGGAACTGTACGGGCTTCATTTGCCTTATATAATACCAAAGAAGAAATAGATATTTTTATTGGGGGAATTGAGCATGCAAAAAAAATGTTTCGACAATAATAGCTGGATTTTTGTATTAAAATCATGGAAGCTCTGGTTCGATAATAAGTCTAAATTGAATTTTAAAAATAAAAAAATATGTCTAAAATGGATTTTACTAATCATCCTTGTTTTAATCCCGATGTGAGACACAGCACGGGACGCATACATCTACCCGTTGCAGCTAAATGTAATGTACAGTGTAATTTTTGTAACCGAAAGTTTGATTGTGCAAATGAAAATCGTCCAGGCGTTTCTACTGCTGTATTAAAACCCGATCAGGCTTTAGCTTATTTGAGAGATATTTTAAAGCAAGTCCCTAATATAGCTGTAGTAGGTATTGCAGGACCAGGTGATCCTTTTGCTAATCCTAAAGAGACAATGAATACACTAGAACTTCTTCATGCCCATTATCCTGACAAATTATTATGTCTTTCATCGAATGGATTACAATTGAAAGAGTACATACCCCGTATAGCCCAACTAAATGTGTCTCATGTTACAATTACCGTAAATGCTGTGGATCCTAAAATTGGAGCAGAAATATATGAGTGGTTTTATTATGATAAAAAGGTATACTATGGAATTGAAGGTGCTACTTTTTTATTAGAAAGACAGACGGAAGCTATTAAATTACTGAAACAGTATGGGATAACGGTGAAAATAAATACGGTAGTTGTTCCTCGTGTAAATGAATATCATGTACAGGAGATTGCGGAGTATGTTTCTAAGCTTGGGGCAGACATACATAATTGCATTCCTTTAATTCCAGTCGAAGGGACTCCTTTTGGTGAGTTATATGAACCAACCCCTTCTGATATGCGCACCGTTCGTGCCAAATCCTCTGTTTTCATTAAACAAATGTCTCACTGTACCAGATGCCGTGCTGATGCTGTTGGGTTGTTAGGTGAAAAGAATTCTTCTTATGCTGAATGTTCATTAGCTAAAGCAAAGGAATTACCTTCATTTATTGAGAAACCTTATATTGCTGTTAGTTCTTTAGATGGTGTGTATGTCAACCAACACTTGGGAGAAGTACCTTATTTGTGGATTTATGGCTTCAAAAAAGGAGATGTGACATTAATAGAAAAAAGATCTTTACCTGCCAATGATGATGCTCAGAGATGGGAAAAAATTGCTGAAACGTTATTTGATTGTGGAGCATTATTAGTCAATGGAATAGGAAGGATGCCTCTTGAACTTTTATCAAAAAAAGGTCTATATAT
>JAATGU010000079.1 GCA_015654535.1 Bacteroidales bacterium | reverse complement strand
CTTTTTATATTTGCGAATTTTTTACTGGTGGTTGTTTATACACTGACAATTGTGGGATTGGTGGTGAGGATGTTTGGGCATTGATCGTCAAAGAGATACCTTCTTAATTCCAGATGACAATAAAAATATTGTTATTATTTTTGACAATAGAAAATTTGTCATTAAATTTGACCATAAAATTTTTGTCATGAAAAATATCGTAGGTAGCCCGGCCAGAGGAGAGAGTTTTTTTCCTAGAAATAGAGAAATAGGTTCGATTATTTCCAGGCTGGATGATGGCAATAATTTAAATATTGCTGCTCCCCGGCGAATTGGCAAAACCTCCATTTTGTTTCATTTATTGGATGATTCGGTAGGCGACTATATCTATGTTTATATTGATACTGAGGCAGTTGATAACGAAGCGGATTTCTTTAAAAAAATCCTGAAAGAAATCACGAAGGTTGAAGAAATCAGCAAATCAGGAAAATTAAAGAGCCTATTTTCGGCTGGTCATAAATTTCTTGGAAAGATAAAAAGCATTAAAATAGCTGGTCAGGGGATTGACTTTGTAGAAACTGCTCATAAAGAGATAGACTATCGGGAGGACCTTAATAATTTATTATCGGGAATTGAACTGGAAGGCGACAGGCAACTGGTTTTACTGATCGATGAGTTTCCTCAGACCATTCAAAATATAGTAGATGCAGGGAAGGGAGATATAACTGCTGCCCGTCAATTTTTGCAATCCACCAGGGCTTTGCGACTTGATCCGGTAATCAATTCGAAGATCCGCTTCATTTTTACCGGTTCGATAGGGCTCAATCATACCGTGGCGGAGATAAATTGTTCTGCTTTTGTCAATGATCTGAATTCTGTGGAGGTCTCAGACCTTGCCAGGGAAGATGCTCTGACATTACTGGATAAGCTACTCTTATATAAAAAATTACATGTAAAACCCGCTCTTGCCGAATATCTTCTTGGGAAGCTTGAGTGGCTTATTCCTTTTCATATTCAATTAGCAGTGCAGGAAATTTCGTTGCAACCTATAAATTCCGGCGAAATAACGAAGGCTGATATTGATAAAGCTTTTGAAAGTATTATCCAGGCGCGTAACAACAATCATTTCGATCACTATTATAGCCGGATGAAGCGTAGGTTTAAAGGTGAGGAATTTCGGTTTGCGAATGAAATTCTTGAAAAGTTGTCAGTGGATGGAAGTTTTAGTAAGGCTCAGATCATTGATCTGGCTGCGAAATATGATTTGGAAGAAAGATGGAGGATTATTGTAGAGATATTGGAGTATGATGGATATATAAGTCTTATAAATGGGACAAATACTTTCCGATTTAATTCACCTATAGTCCGGATGTGGTGGCAAAGATATATCTGTAAATAATGAGTATAGTTAATTTCCTATATAATCCTGATAGAAAAGGTAAGCGGCAACTTATTGCAGACTTTGTTGTCCGGCAGAATATATTGAAGGAGATTATGGATGATCTGGAAGGCTCTTCGATGAAGAGGCCTGAGCAACATTATTTGATCGTAGGTCAGAGAGGAACGGGTAAAAGCACTTTATTGAATCGTGTAAAATATGCGGTTGAAGATTCTGATAGGTTAAATAAATGGCTGATACCGATCATATTTAGCGAGGAACAATATAACATAAGTGAGCTGGCCAATTTTTGGGAAAACATCGCCCAGGTACTTGAAGACTATTATGGGTTTAATGGGTTGTATGGAGAAATGGAGAAACAGGCAGAAAAGGATAATTTCGAAGAGATTTGCTGGGATATATTAGAAAAAGGGTTGAACGAATCTGGTAAAAAGATTGTCTTGCTGATCGATAATATCGGGGATTTGTTTAAGAAAATAAAAGAGCTGGAAGTTCGAAGATTCAGAGAGATTTTACAAACAAAATCTCAATTGAGAGTTATATCGGCTTCTCCCTTATACCTGGAAAGCATTTTGGACTACAAGCAACCCATGTTCGAGTTCTTTAAGGTTATCAGACTTGAAAGTTTAAATAGCTCGGATACCCGTGAATTATTACTGAAGCTGGCTGAAATCCATCATGAGGAGGAAAAGATCGGGCAAATCATTAAAGAGACGCCGGAAAGGATCGAGGTGTTGAGAGCATTGGCGGGCGGGGTGCCTAGAACAATTGCTTTGATGTTCAATATCTTTATTGAGCATGAGCATGAAAGCAGCCTAAGAGATTTAGAGAATATTTTAGATGCGGTTACTCCTCTTTATAAGCACAGGATGGATGATCTACCACCTCAGCAACAAAAGATAATTGATGCGGTAGCAAAGAATTGGGACCCCATTGGTGTTAAACAGTTGAAAGAGCGGGTAAGGTTGGAAAGTAAGGTGATTTCAGCCCAGTTGCGTCAACTGGAAAAGAATCAGGTTGTACAGAAGATGGAAACGGATATTAAAAATCATGAGTATATATTAAAGGAAAGGTTTTTTAATATTTGGTATTTGATGCGGTATGGGAGGAAGGATGATAGACAGAGGGTGGTTTGGCTTGTCCGGTTTTTAGAGAGTTGGTGTACGAGTGAGGAGTTGGAGAAGAGGGTGGAGGATTTTGTGGAATTGATTAAAAGTAAGAAGGATAGAATTGGTAATATGGAGGTTTTTGCACAGGTTTATACTTCTATTGGGAAGTTAGCTACGGAACTTAAGTTATTATTAGATGAAAACCTTCCTGAGCATCGTTCGAATATTCAATATAGCGATAAAGAGATAAATGGTATTGTACGGAAGAAATTTATGGAGAGGGATATCAAAGACTGTTTACGATGGATGTCTTTGAAAGATGAGATTTCCAATGATGATCGGTTGTTGATTTTTGACGTGATAACATTAAATATTGACTCGGAAGGCATGATGAAGGTTTTTGAATTGATACAAGAAATGTTTCATGAAGAAGTAGATAAGAGAAAGGTTTTTGTATCCACTGTTCAAATTTACTTTTATGCTGAAATTCTTCAAGCTCAATTTTATATTGTTGACAGAATTGTATCTGATCATATCGACGAAGCGATAACACAATTAAAAAAAGTCCTAATAGGACTTGGTGAGTTTATGGTTAGATTTGATATGGTTGATTTGCTGAAGGCTTTCAATATGGAACTGAAAATTTTGCTTATTGGAGTCAAAATGCTTTTTCAAAAGCAGCAATATCATTCGCTTTTAAAATTATTTTCTCAGGGTGAAATTGAGTATAAAAACAGGAAAGTAAAGTTCTCTGAAATCTTTAATCCCATATATTTGGCATTAAATTCCCTACACCCGGAGGAAAAGACTATTAATATTGCCCCGGAAAAAGAGGAAATTGTGCGGCAGATCAGGGAATTTATAACGGCAAAATAAAAAATTCAATCTATGGCATACAACCTGTTAAAAGGGAAAAAAGGGATCATTTTTGGTGCGCTGGATGAGAAGTCCATTGCATGGAGGACG
>JAATGU010000110.1 GCA_015654535.1 Bacteroidales bacterium | reverse complement strand
GCTACTGTTTATCACTACCCGATTATTCCCTAAGTGGTCTTTTAAGTAGTAATAATATACGCCATTTTGCCAATATCCATCTGGCAATAATATCTCTTTCAAAGAACCGTTTTCGTAAATCATATTCCCTACATAATCCGTTGTCAACTTTGTATAGTCCGACGAACTGGTAGGTAAGGTACTGATAGTTCCTATCGGCACATTGACGATATTATTTACCGTATAGTTTACTGCCTCCAGCTTCTTACCACTAGCATCATAGGTATACAGATTCTTATGCCCTTCGGTAAACTGAATCTGATCCGGCAAATTTAATAAATTATATTGAATAGTACTAATGCCCGTATTGACATCCGCTGTTGTACTACCATTTTGATCATACAGGTATTCGGTATCTATCTTTTGCTTATCATTAAAAACTTCGGAACCATAGGGTATATAAGGAAAAACAGCGTTAGGTAACATCTACTCTCCAAACTTTTTGTTTGTATGCCCTTAAAAAATAAGAAATGGTGAGCATACACCCACCATTTTCTATTACAATCATATAAATATTCATTGATTTACATGCACTTATTTAAGTAACGCAAAATCTGATACATTACCATACTTCCTAGGGTTTTGTTTATATGCGCTTAAAATAGAGAATGGTGAGCAGACACCCACCATTCTCCGATTAATCTCTGATTTTCACTGTTGCCAATCAAAAAAGATAATTGACTATCGCCACATTTGATGCATTACTACAAATCTTAACCTATACCAAATGAGTCGCATCACTAGCAATTATTATTGGTTCAAAATCTAGACCTTTAATTTTATATGAAACTAATGCTGTTTTAAAACGCTCACTTATGATTAACAATGGTCTTGCATATCTAATAACATTATTGCCTTGTGCTATGCGATTAGATAGACCCATAGATTCCCATGTAAAGAAAAAATCACTTGAATTTAAGAATTTATTTTCTATTATTGGATAATATAGGCCTATAGGGAAAACTTGAGTTGGAATATTCATCTTAGAGTTACCTACAATTGTTTTATTAAAATAACCATTTCTTTTACATGCTAAACATTGTTCATAGATAACTAAACCATCTTTTTTGATTCCAGCCGGAAAGTGTAAATCTGTATTTAGATGATAAAAAGGTAAATCATTGCTTTTGGAATCAACAACAGTTTTCAAATTACCCAATTGCAATTTGTCTTTTAATTCTTCATACATTTTTTTTGATATGATGAAATCATCATCAAGTGTTGAAAAAAAGTCTTTCTTGACCTTTGCAAGTCCTCTAGTTCGTAATTTTCCTACTAGCTTAGCTCCTGTACCACAGACTTCACATGCATTCTCAAAAGTGTAATTGCTTTTGCAACTCTCACCACTTTCTCCTATTGCACTTTTCGTATAATTCAATATATAATATTCCATGCTATAATAATTTTAGTGTGTTAGATAATTAATTGCAGCCTTTAGCCACTCAGGTTGACTGGCATATACCTTTTTATAAGCCTCTATGATTTCTTGGGGCTGATATACTTTTCCGTAAGGTAACGCTTGTCGAAGCTCATTTGTAAATGCTAAATGTTCAGCTTTTGTCAGGAGAACTGCGGGTGCTTTACTGGTTGATTTAAATAAACGTTTAAGATGCCGGACTTCGAGAATATGATGTGCCTCTGATCCTCCTTTGAGCCCTTTAGCTAACTTTGTAAGTTCTAAGTATGACCCGACTTCTCCAGCTATGCCAACATCTACAGTACCTGTTAATGGAACTACACTTGTAATGACACCCTGAGAATTAACATTCCAGGTGGCCTTTATTACTGGAAATTTTCCATTTGAGTTTTCTCCAGATCTATATGTTCTGTCAAAAGCAAAATATCCGACCCAACCCCAGAAACCAGACACAGGATCCATTGCTCTAGTTCCTACCGGATCATTCTTTTTCGCAGTTACAGTTACCTCTGGTAATGGATTTACATCATTAACCCCTCTGCCATCAGGATCTATTTTATTC
>JAATGU010000119.1 GCA_015654535.1 Bacteroidales bacterium | reverse complement strand
GTTGACTAAATCAAAATAATCTAGCAGGCCTGAAGGTAAAAACATGCCTAAAATATCAAGGGGAGTCGGGTTATCGATCTTTTTTTTCATTCTGCAAAGATAAACTTTTAACTAGTATCCCCCAAGAATATAAACTGATCCAGCTTAATATAATGTAAAGCGTGCTTTTTGAAACATTTGTCCACTGTAATGAGTCTTAATTGAACCTTAAAATGGATGAAAGATATTATATTTGTAGCGTTTAGAATCAAAAGCAATATCATTTATTATATATTTAATACGATTAAGAACATGAGAAAGACAATTCTGTTTGGTGCACTGCTTGCCGTAAGTTTATCACTTTCCGCTCAAAAAAAAGCGACGATTGAAATTTATCCTGAACAAGGAACGCAATTAATTAGCAAAAATATCTATGGACATTTTGCCGAACATCTGGGTAGCTGTATCTATGGTGGACTTTGGGTTGGAGAAAATTCTACTATACCTAATACAAAAGGTTATCGTACGGATGTGCTTGAAGCATTAAAAAAGCTACATATTCCTACTCTTCGTTGGCCGGGTGGATGTTTTGCTGATGAATATCATTGGATGGATGGCATTGGCCCTAAAGAAAACCGTCCTAAAATGGTGAATAATAACTGGGGAGGAACTATTGAAGATAATAGTTTTGGTACTCATGAGTTCCTTAACCTTTGTGAGTTGTTGGGATGTGAACCTTATATTAGTGGCAATGTAGGAAGTGGAACAGTAGAAGAACTTGCTAAGTGGGTAGAATATATGACTTCGGATGGAGATAGTCCAATGGCCAATCTTCGTCGGAAGAATGGGCGAGATAAAGCGTGGAAAGTAAAATACTTGGGAGTGGGAAATGAAAGTTGGGGCTGTGGTGGAAATATGGAACCTGCTTATTATGCCGATTTATTCAGACGTTATTCTACTTATTGCCGTAACTATGATGGGAACCAATTATTTAAAATTGCCAGCGGAGCAAGTGATTATGATTATAACTGGACTGAGACTTTAATGAAAAAAGTTGGAGGAAAAATGGATGGACTTTCGCTTCATTATTATACAGTAAAAGGATGGAACGGGAGCAAGGGTTCTGCTACTGACTTTTCTAAAGATGATTATTACTGGACATTAGGCAAATGTCTGGAAATAGAGAATGTAGTTAAAAAGCATATTGCCATTATGGATAAGTATGATGTGAAAAAGAAAGTGGGCTTAATGGTAGATGAATGGGGTACATGGTGGGATGTGGAGCCTGGCACTAATCCGGGACATCTTTTTCAGCAAAATTCTTTGCGTGATGCTTTTGTGGCTGCTCTTACACTTAATGTATTTAATAAATATGGTGACCGTATTCAGATGGCTAATATTGCTCAAGTGGTGAATGTGCTTCAATCTATGATTCTTACAAAAGGTGATCAAATGGTTTTGACTCCTACTTATTATGTGTTTGATATGTATAAGGTACATCAAGGGGCTACTTATTTACCGATGAAGTTAGAGTGTGATACTATGAAAGTAAGTGGCGACCGCACCGTTCCATTACTAAGCGCTTCGGCATCTAAAGATTCTAATGGATTGATTCATATTACACTGGCAAATGTAGATGCAGATAATGCTCAGGATGTTAATATAAGCCTCTCTTCGGTGAAATCAGCAAAAGTCACTGGCCGTATTCTTACTGCAAAAGAGCTAAATGATTATAATGCATTTAATGCTCCAGAGAAAGTACAGCCAAAGGAATTTAAAGGTGCAAAGATTACTAAAGAAGGTTTGAAAGTAAAAATGCCTCCAAAATCGATTGTAGTATTGGAAATTAATTAATCTTTTTGGAGTAATGAGTATTATAAAACGATTATTTATTTCTGCTCCTTTGTTTTTAATATCATTCATGGTTATGGCTCAGACTATACCGTCAAAGGTGGAGGTACTGAAAATCATAACCAGAGTGAATGATTATTGGCAAGCAAATAATCCTGAACCAGGTAGAGCTTTTTGGGATAATGCAGCTTATCATATAGGAAATATGGAAGCTTACTCGGTGACAAAGAATAGGAAATATCTCGATTATTCAGAAGTATGGGCGCAGCAGAATCAATGGAAAGGTGCAAAATCTGATGAAAAATCAAATTGGAAATATAACTATGGAGAGGATGATGAACATGTTCTCTTTGGTGATTGGCAAATTTGTTTTCAAACCTATATTGATTTATACCATATAAATAAAGATAAGAAACGCATTGCCAGAGCCCAAGAAGTTATGGAATACCAAATGAGTACTCCCAATAAGGATTATTGGTGGTGGGCGGATGGATTATTTATGGTTATGCCTGTAATGACCAAACTATATAAGGTGACGGAAAATTCTCTTTATCTGAATAAATTGTATGAGTATTTTTCATATGCGAATAGTGTTATGTATGATGAAGGTTCGGGACTCTATTTCAGAGATACAAAATATATTTATCCGAATCATAAAAGTTCAAATGGTAAAAAGGATTTTTGGGCCAGAGGTGATGGATGGGTTTTTGCAGCTTTAGCAAAAGTTCTTAAAGATCTTCCTAAAAATGATGTTCACCGTTCTTTTTATATCAACCGTTTTCAAACAATGGCTAAAGCAATTATCTACTCTCAGCAACAAGAGGGGTACTGGACAAGAAGTATGCTTGATCCTGCACATGCCCCTGGTCCCGAGACCAGCGGAACCGCTTTCTTTACTTATGGCCTGCTTTGGGGTATCAACAACCGTCTTTTGGATCCTGTCGTTTATTTGCCCTCGGCACTGAGAGCATGGCATTATTTAACCGCAGTTGCTTTACAAGAGAATGGAAAGATTGGATATGTTCAACCTATTGGAGAGAGAGCAATTCCTGATCAGATGGTCAATGAGAACTCTACAGCAAATTTTGGTGTAGGAGCTTTTTTGCTGGCTGCTTCAGAAATGACTCGCATTGATAAATCTTCTAAAGCGATTGTAGAAAAGAAGTCTAAAGTTAAGAAGGTTTTAGAATTGGCTCCTGTACCATCTGACTTTCCGGTTAATTTTGCGCTTTTCACTAAGGGGAATCATCAGTACGTGGCTTATTATGATACGGTTTATCAAATGGTACTGGCTTCCCGCAAGCTGAATGAAAAGAAATGGAACTATCAACAGCTGGATACAAAGGTACCTTGGGATAGCCATAATTATATTTCATTGTTTGTTGATAACGCTGGATATATACACTTGGTAGGGAACATGCATTCTTCTCCTTTGGTATACTTTAAAAGTAGTAAGCCGTGGAATATTCATTCTATGCAGGCACTCCATCGAATGACAGGAAAAGAAGAGGATATCACTACTTATCCGGAGTTTATGTATGGACCGAAAGGAGAAGTGCTCTTCCATTACCGCTATGGGCGAAGTGGTAACGGGTATGAAGTATTTAATGTATTAAATGTTTCTACTCAAACATGGAGCCGATTAATTGATAAACCTTTAATTGATGGCGAAGGACAACGTAATGCATATATGCAAGGACCTGTTTTAGGAACTGACGGATATTATCATCTACTGTGGGTGTGGCGTGAGACTCCTGATTGCTCTAGTAATCATACGCTTTCTTATGCCCGGAGCAGGGATCTTCTTCATTGGGAGAGTATTATAGGTGAAAAGTCAGGATTCCCTATCACATTGAAAGATACTTCTTTGATTGTTGATGGAACTCCTGAAAAGGGTGGCCTTATTAATATAGGTATAAAATTGGGATTTGATTCCTCTAACCGAGTGATTATAGGTTATCATAAATATGATCAAGATGGAAATACGCAACTCTATCTATCCCGTTATCAAGGCAGTAAATGGAATGCTGTGAAGCAAACCAATTGGAATTATCGTTGGGACTTTAAGGGAGGTGGAACGATTGTGAATGAATTATTAATTGATGCTCCTACAACTAAAGATGGGGAGATTCGAATGGGATACCATCGATTGAATATAAAGGATGCTCATATTGTTGCCGATGAAAAGACTTTGGCTCCTTTACGTGAAGAACCTACTCTACCTGAATATCCTAAGGAAATGGAAACTTTGGAGTCTTCTTTTCCGGGGATGTTAATCTATAAAACAAAAGATTCCGGTATTTCTGACCATAAGAATACCCGATATGTTCTCCGGTGGGAAGCTTTGTCTCCCAATCGTGATCAGAAAAGAACAGGAATACTTCCTCAACCTTCTATGCTTAGACTATACGAGTTATCAAAATAAAAAAAAGAGCTTAGTTGTTTCATGCAGCTAAGCTCTTTTTATCTTAAAAATAGATTTATTATTTATCTTCTTTTGGTGGACGTGGGCTTAAAGCTTTCTTTGAAAGTTTATATTTACCTGTTTTTGGGTCTATATCAATTAATTTCACTTCAATCTCATCGCCTTCTTTAATACCCGATTCTTCTACGGTTTCAAGACGTTTCCAGTCAATCTCTGAAATATGAAGGAGTCCGTCTTTTCCAGGAAGAAACTCAACGAATGCACCATAAGGCATAATCGAGCGAACTTTACCTTTATATACTTCTCCTATTTCTGGTACGGCGACAATACCCTTGATCAGACGCATAGCACTGTCAATAGAAACTTTATTTGTTCCGGATACTTCGATTTTACCTGTTCCGTCAATTTCTTCAATTGTAATCGTTGCGCCAGTCTCTTCCTGCATTCCCTGAATAATCTTTCCACCTGGGCCGATTATAGCACCAATGAATTCTTTAGGAATAATCAAAGTCTCAATACGTGGAGCGTGATCTTTCACTTCTGCACGAGGTTCTTGAATGGTTTCAAGTATTTTGTCAAGAATATACATGCGCCCTTCTTTAGCTTGGTTAAGAGCTTTTTCAAGAATATCAAAAGATAAGCCATCTACTTTAATATCCATTTGAGTAGCAGTGATACCATCTTTTGTTCCAGTGACCTTGAAATCCATATCGCCTAAGTGATCTTCATCACCTAAAATGTCAGACAATACAGCATATTTTTCTTCTCCAGCGTTTTTAATTAATCCCATTGCGATTCCGGATACTGGCTTCTTAATTTTCACACCAGCATCCATTAATGCTAATGTTCCTGCACAAACAGTTGCCATTGATGAAGATCCGTTTGATTCAAGAATATCGGATACTACGCGGACTACATAAGGATATTTATCGGGAATCATACCTTTTAACGCACGATGAGCCAAGTTTCCGTGACCAATTTCACGACGACCTACACCACGCTGAGCTTTAGCTTCACCAGTAGAATATGGAGGAAAATTATAGTGCAACAAGAAACGTTCTCTTCCATGATTCAAAACATCATCAACTATTTTTTCATCCATCTTAGTACCTAAAGTGACAGAAGTTAATGACTGAGTTTCACCACGTGTGAAGATTGCTGATCCATGAGGTCCGGGAAGATATCCCACTTCACTCCAAATAGGGCGAATCTCAGTTGTCTTCCTTCCGTCAAGGCGTTTCCCTTCATCAAGTATGCAACGGCGCATCGCTTCTTTTTCCACATCATGATAATAACGGTCAATCAAGTCTCCTTTTGCGGCTAAGTCTTCTTCACTATATTGAGCTTTGAACTCATCGCGAATAGCATTAAAGGCATCTTCACGTTCATGTTTATTCTTATTTCCTGAAGCGGCAATGGCATAAGACTTATCGTAGCAAGCTTTATGAACGGCTTGGCGGAGTTCGTCGTCATTAACTTCATGACAATATTCACGCTTTACTGTTTTGCCTACTTCTTCTGTTAATTCCATTTGGGCCTTGCAGTGAATTTTAATAGCTTCGTGAGCTACTTTCATTGCTTCCAGTAATTCGGCTTCAGAAACTTCTTTCATTTCACCTTCAACCATCATGATATTTTCATAAGTGGCAGCAACCATAATATCCATATCAGCTTTTGCAAGTTCAAGGAATGTAGGGTTAATTACAAATTTACCATCAATGCGAGCTACGCGTACTTCAGAAATCGGTCCGTTGAAAGGAATGTCTGATACAGCTAATGCTGCGGAGGCAGCAAGACCAGCTAAAGCATCGGGCATATCTTCACCATCAGCAGAAAAGAGGACTATATTTACATATACCTCTGCGTGATAGTTATCTGGAAATAATGGGCGGAGAGCACGGTCTACCAAACGACAAGTCAGAATTTCATTGTCTGAAGCTCTGCCCTCTCTTTTTGTAAAACCGCCGGGAAAACGGCCAAAGGCTGCATATTTTTCTTTGTACTCTACCTGTAAAGGCATGAAATCTGTTCCGGGAACTGCATCTTTAGCGGCACAAACAGTAGCAAGCAACATGGTGTTACCCATGCGCAGCATAACAGATCCGTCTGCCTGTTTTGCCAATTTTCCCGTCTCGAGTGTGATGGTTCTTCCATCGCCTAACTCGATTGTTTTAACAATTGGGTTGATCATAAAAATTGTTTTATCTATATTCTTTCTTACAAAATTGGTGCAAAGATATACATTTCAAAGTCTAACACAGTGGGAATGAGTGAAAAAGTTACTTGAAATTTGTTTTTTTTTATTTTTTGAGAGAAGAACGTCCACAAATGCTTTGATGAATCATGAAAAGAAGTATATTTGCATTGAAATTTTAGATAAATAGTGAAAATTATAAGTGTATTTGCCATGAAAAAGAGTTATTTATTCATAATAGGAGCACTTGTTTTAGTGTCTTGTAATAAAGATCCTAAATTTAAGGTTGAAGGAGAAGTTACCGGGGCTAAAGGAAAGATGTTATATTTGGAAGCGTCTGGTATTGTAGGTGTTGAGCCATTGGATTCAGTAAAGCTCAAAGCTGATGGAGAATTTAGTTTTAAGCACTTGCGTCCTGAGTCTCCTGAGTTTTATCGACTAAGGATTGGTGAAGAAGTAATCAACTTTTCTGTGGACAGCATTGAAACAATTGATGTAAAAACGGCATATAAAGATTTTTCTACCAACTATATTATCGGAGGTTCTGTGAATTGTACTAAGATAAAAGAGTTAACCCTTATGCAAATCGATTTGCAAAAGAAAGTTGACCAATTGGTGAAAGCTTCCCAGCAAAATAAGATTACTAATGATGTATTTGAGGATAGTATTTCCCGTATGATGGATAAATATAAAGATCGTGTAAAGAGAAATTATATTTTTGCTGCGCCTAATATGACTTATGCCTATTTTGCTCTTTTCCAGAAAGTGAATAATTATTTGATTTTTGATCCACTGAATAGTAAAGATGATATTAAGTGCTTTCAGGCAGTAGCCACTAGCTTAACGAATGCTTACCCTCATGCCGATCGCTCAAAAAACTTATATAATATTGTTATTAAAGGTCTTAAAAATACCAGAAGTGCTCAAAGGAAAACAATACAACTACCTGAGAGCAAAATCTCAGAAGCGGGCGTTATTGATATTGATCTCAAAGATGTTAATGGTGTATCCCATAAATTGAGTGGACTGAAAGGGAAAGTGGTAATTCTTGATTTTACTGTTTATCAAAATACAGTTTCGTCTGCACATAATTTTATGTTACGTGATTTGTATAACAAATATGCTTCCAAAGGATTACAAATCTATCAGATTTCTTTGGATGCTGATGAACATTTCTGGAAAACGGCTACAGATAAATTGCCCTGGATCTGTGTTCGTGACGAAGACGGAGTACATTCAAGATATGCTGCGGTGTATAATATAAAGAAAGTACCTTCGTATTTTTTAATTAATAAGAATAATGAGTTAAAAGCTCGGGATGAGAATATTAAAGCGATAGAAGAGGAAGTAAAAAAATTGCTTTAATTCACTAATATTTAGAGCCTATTTTATTAAATGTGTTACAAAGCATACAGTTTTACTTGACACGTATCATATAAAAACGTATCTTTGCAAAGTATTCAAATAGAAAGAGGGTTCCGACATGTTTATGTTGGAATTCTTTTTTGTTTATATGAATGTAAAATTGCTTATCGCTTTATTGCTTAAAGCGTATTATAAATTATAATAAATTAAGGAGGATCGAATCATGGCTTATATGTCTGAAGAAGGTTACAAGAAATTAGTAGCGGAGTTGAAAACGCTCGAAACTGTAAATCGCCCTGAGATATCAAGACAAATTGCGGAAGCGAGAGATAAAGGCGATTTATCTGAAAATGCAGAATATGATGCTGCAAAAGAAGCACAGGGGATGCTTGAGATGAAAATCAATCAATTGAAAACGATTGTTGGAGCAGCTAAGATCATTGATGAGTCAAAATTGACCACAGATTCTGTTCAGATTCTTAATAAAGTAGAATTAAAGAACGTAAAGACTGGGATGAAAATGGTCTATACCATTGTGTCTGAAAGTGAAGCCAACCTTAAGGAAGGGAAGCTCTCAGTCAGTACTCCGATAGCTCAGGGACTTTTGGGAAAGAAAGTAGGTGAAGTCGCTGAAATTGCAGTACCTCAGGGTAAAATAGTTTTAGAAGTTATGAATATCTCTTTTTAAATAATTAATAGAAACATGGCAACAATATTTAGTAAGATTGTAGCTGGTGAGATTCCTAGCTATAAAGTAGCGGAAGATGATCGTTTTTATGCTTTTCTTGATATTAACCCTTTAGTTAAAGGGCATACGTTGGTTATCCCAAAACGAGAGGTGGATTATATCTTTGATTTGGAAGATGACGAATTTGTAGCCTTACATCTTTTTGCCAAGAGTGTTGCTAAAGCCATTGAGAAAGCAATACCTTGTAAAAGGATAGGCATTGCAGTGATGGGACTTGAAGTTCCTCATGCCCACATTCATTTAATTCCTATTAATAAGGAAGCGGATATGATTATTTCTAATCCAAAACAAAAATTATCAGATCAAGAGTTTGCCGCAATAGCTAAATCTATTAAGAAAGTCTGGGATAGTAATCGGAATGATTTATAATAAAGAATGCACATGGCTGATACAATCATCATGTGCATTCTTTATTATAAGCAGATTTTAAATATAGTCTTCACCCATTTTGAGCTGAGCATCAGTCACATATTTACGAATAGCATGTTCTTCATCCTTTTTACAGATTAACAATACGTTTTCAGACTCAGCAACCAAGTAACCTTCCAATCCCTGAAGTACGGCTAATTTCCCTTCTGGTAATACTACTATATTATCGGTACTGTCATACATTAAAGAGGTGCATTTAATAGAAACATTTTGATCTTCATCTTTTGGAGAAAGATCGTATAGGGATCCCCATGTTCCAAGGTCTGACCATCCAAAGTCTCCCATTAGCACAAATACATTATCTGCTTTTTCCATGATTCCAAAGTCAATGGAAACATTTGGGCATGCCGGGAAATTCTCATCAATAAATGCTTTCTCTTTGTCTGTTCCATAAACATTCTCATCCGTTGTTAATTTAGCAACTAATTCCGGTAACAGTTCATCGAAAGCTTTTAAGATGTTATTTACATTCCAAATGAATAATCCAGAGTTCCAGTAGAACTCCCCACTTTCTACAAAAACCTTTGCTAATTCCAGTTCAGGTTTTTCTGTAAATGTTTTTACTTTATAGAAATCACCTTCTTTTTGTTCGTCAACTTGAATATATCCATATCCTGTTTCCGGGCGATTAGGTTTAATTCCTATTGTAAGCAAATTATTGGAGTGAGCTACAAATGCTAAGCTTTTATTCACAGCATCCAAAAACTCTTTTTCTTTTAGTATCAGATGGTCTGAGGGAGCAACTACAATATTGGCATTTGGATTTAACGCATGAATATGGTAAGATGCCCATGCAACGCAAGGAGCAGTATTTCTGCGAGTTGGTTCTAGTAAGATTTGATCTGGTGATATTGTTGGAAGTTGCTCTTTAACCAAAGAAAAATATAAGTCATTGGTGACGATAAATATATTTTCTATAGGGATAATTTTGCTGAAACGGTCAAATGTTTGCTGAAGTAAAGTGCGGCCTGTTCCAAAGAAATCAAGAAATTGTTTGGGGAGACTTTTGCGGCTGAAAGGCCAAAAGCGGCTTCCTATACCTCCACCCATGATTACACAATAATTATTGCTGTTTGTCATGATAATAGCTGTTTTAAAAGTTTCTGCTAAGGTAGTTTTTATTTTATAAATAGCGAATACATCCGTATGTAATTCTCTTTTTTCTACTTTTTTTAAAGGATAGCTTGGAAAATTAGAAAAAATCAGTATCTTTGCATCCGCAATTCGCCCAGATGGCGGAATTGGTAGACGCGCTGGTCTCAAACACCAGTGGATTCACTTCCATGCCGGTTCGATCCCGGCTCTGGGTACGAAAGTACAGAGCAAAAGCCCTCATAATCAAATGATTTCGGGGCTTTTGTTGTTTATTACAGGCAATCGCTCCTTTTAGGTCTCTTTTTGGATCAGTTTATATTCTTGGGGGATACTAGTTAAAAGTTTATCTTTGCAGAATGAAAAAAAAGATCGATAACCCGAC
>JAATGU010000126.1 GCA_015654535.1 Bacteroidales bacterium | reverse complement strand
TATTTTGGTACTTTAAAGATACTAAATTTATACCATATTTACAAGTTTATGTGCCGTTTAAAATACTGTATATCAAATTATTAAACCAAAATAAAGAACTTAAATGCCTATATTATCTTCCACCAAAAGTGACGAAGAACCAGAAAAAATAAGAGAAATAGTTTGCCAATTCAAAGAAAAGAAGTACTTTTGCAAGCCGATTATTATCTAAAAGGATAAAAGATTAATTCAGAGCTAATTAAAGTTCCTTTGTCCGAGGAACCTAATCAGCGTGAATGTTTTTGTTTATTAGTAGTTAACAATTTAAAAAACAATTAAGCAGTGGATACTTTAAGTTATAAGACCATTTCTGCAAACAAGGCAACCGTAACAAAGGAATGGGTCGTAGTTGATGCGACAGACCAGGTGTTAGGGCGCTTAGGTGCAAAAGTTGCTAAGCTGTTGAGAGGAAAGTATAAACCAAACTTTACTCCTCACGTAGACTGTGGTGACAATGTAATTATCATTAATGCCGACAAGGTAAAGTTGACAGGAAACAAATGGAATGACAGAATTTATTTGTCATATACCGGCTATCCTGGAGGACAAAGAGCAATAACCCCTGCTCGCATACAGGCAAAACCTAACGGTGATGACAAGTTATTGAGAAAAGTAGTAAAGGGAATGCTTCCTAAAAATAAATTAGGTGCGCAACTATTAGGCAATATGTATGTTTACGCAGGAGGCGAACACAAACAGGCTGCTCAAAACCCAAAGTCAATTGATATAAACTTATTTAAATAATAAATAATGGAAGTAGTAAATGCATTAGGCAGACGTAAACGCGCTATTGCCCGCGTATTCGTAAGCGAAGGTACAGGAAAGATTACTATTAACAAGAGAGACCTTGCAACGTACTTTCCATCAACTATTCTTCAGTATGTTGTAAAACAACCCCTGAATAAATTAGGTGCTGCTGAGAAGTATGACATCAAGGTGAATTTATGTGGTGGTGGTTTCACAGGACAATCACAGGCTTTGCGTTTAGCAATTTCTCGTGCCCTAGTGAAAATGAACGCTGATGATAAAAAAGCTCTTCGTTCTGAAGGATTTATGACACGTGATTCACGTTCTGTTGAACGTAAGAAACCGGGTCAACCAAAAGCTCGTAAAAGATTCCAGTTTAGTAAACGTTAATACGTACTGGCGAAACTTTTGGAGTAAGCTACGTTTAGTATCTAAACTATTGGGACTCTTCAGTAGGCTACCTGATAGTTGGTTATGAAACAAAAAAGAAAGTAAACGATTAAAAAATTAAAAGAATGTCAAGAACTAATTTTGATGCTTTATTGGAAGCTGGTTGCCACTTCGGACACTTAAGAAGAAAGTGGAATCCTGCAATGGCTCCTTATATTTTCATGGAACGCAATGGTATCCACATCATTGATCTCCACAAAACTGTTGCAAAAATTGATGAAGCTGCTGAAGCTTTGAAACAAATTGCAAAATCGGGCAAGAAAATCCTTTTTGTTGCTACTAAAAAACAAGCAAAAGAAGTGGTTGCCGAAAGGGCTGCTTCTGTAAATATGCCTTATGTAATCGAGCGCTGGCCAGGTGGTATGTTGACTAATTTCCCAACTATCCGCAAGGCTGTTAAGAAGATGACTACCATAGATAAGTTAACAAGTGATGGTACATATTCAAATCTTTCAAAAAGAGAAATTCTTCAAATTTCTCGTCAACGTGCTAAGCTAGAAAAGAATTTAGGTTCTATTGCTGACTTAACTCGTCTTCCTTCTGCATTATTCGTTATTGATGTAATGAAAGAAAATATTGCAGTTCGTGAAGCTAATCGTTTGGGTATCCCTGTTTTTGCTATTATTGATACAAATTCAGATCCTTCAAACATCGATTTCGTTATTCCTGCAAATGATGATGCTACTAAGTCTATTGAAGTTATTTTAGAAGCTTGCTGTTCTGCAATGATCGAAGGCTTGGAAGAAAGAAAAGCGGAAAAGATCGATTTGGAAGCTGCTGGTGAAGCCCCTGCAACTAAAGGGAAAAGAAAATCAGTAACTAAAGCAAGACTCGACAAAAATGACGAGGAAGCAATCAATGCTGCCAAAGCAGCTGCTTTCCTTAAAGGTGACGAAGAAGCTTAATTATACTATAAAAAAATAAAAAGACTATGGCTGTGACAATGGCAGAGATTACCCACTTGCGTAAAATGACGGGTGCTGGTATGATGGATTGCAAGAATGCTTTGACTGAAGCTGAAGGTGATTTCGAAAAAGCGATAGAGATTATTCGTAAAAAAGGACAGGCAGTTGCTGCAAAACGTTCTGATCGGGATGCTTCCGAAGGTTGTGTTACTGCAAAGACTAATGGCAAATTTGCGGCAGTGATCGCTTTGAAATGTGAAACAGACTTTGTTGCTAAGAATGCTGACTTTATAGCTTTGGCAGAAGAAATTCTTGATCTTGCTATCAAAAATAAATGTGCTACTATAGAAGAAGTAAAAGCTCTTTCTATGGGTAAAGGAACTATTGCAGATGCTGTGACTGATAGAATTGGTATTACAGGTGAAAAAATGGAACTCGATGGCTATGGTGTAGTAGAAGGTGCTTCTACCTCAATTTATATCCATCCGGGAAATCGTTTGGCTACTGTTGTTTCATTTAATATTGCTGATATAGATGCTCAGGTTGCTCACGAGGTGGCTATGCAAATTGCTGCAATGAATCCTATTTCCGTAAATGAAGAAGGTGTTCCTGCTGATGTATTAGCTCGTGAAAAAGAAATTGCAGCTGATAAAGCTCGTCAAGAAGGAAAACCTGAAAATTTAATTGACCGTATTGCACAAGGTCGTATCGCTAAGTTCTATAAAGAAGTTTGTTTGTTAGAACAAGAATATGTGAAAGATCCTAAGATTAACGTTGCTCAATTCTTGAAAAACGCTAATAAAGACTTAACAGTTACAAACTTCAAACGCTTTACGTTGAATGCTGACTAAATAAAAGTAAAAGCCTTTCATAAAATAATTAGAGGCGGCATTGCAGATAAACTGCTTTGCCGTCTTTATTATTATATAAATTATTGAAAATATTAACCAATAGGTTTAGTCTTTGTATATCCTTCTTTTTTTAGTAATTCCACTGCTTTTATTTTAAAGTCTCCCTGAATAATGATTTCTCCATTTTTTGCAGTTCCACCCACACCACATTTCGTTTTTAGTAATTTCCCTAAATCTTTTAGGTCGTCTTCAGTGCCAACAAAACCTGAAATGAGCGTCACAATTTTACCGCCTCGGTTTTTTTTGTCAATGCTAACTCTGAGAGCTTGCTTTGTTGGTTCTAATGTTGTTTGTTCTTGGTCATTATCAATGTCGTAACTGAATTCAGGGTTGGTTGAATACACCACATTCAATCGTTCTTTCCAATCATTCTTATTCATACTTCTATTATTTTGTTTCCAAATATAATAAACTTATGGAAATATGCAAAATAATCTTTTTCTTTATTACTCGCTTGTTTGAAAAAAATAGCGTATTTTTGCAAATGCCAATAATATAGTGAGGACGATGAGTGATAATGAACAAAAAGTTATAATAAAAGTACCAGAACCTTCTTTGCGAAGACTTCCTTGGTATTTATCCAATATAAAACTGCTCAAGAATAAGGGTGAACACTATGTTTCTTCAACTCAGATTTCAAAGGAGATAAATATTGATGCTTCCCAAATTGCAAAGGATTTATCGTATGTAAATATCTCCGGACGTACACGGGTTGGTTATGATGTTGATGAACTGATAGCTGTCTTAGAAGACTTTTTGGGATTTACGAATATGCATAAAGCTTTTTTATTTGGTGTTGGTAGTCTCGGTGGCGCTCTTCTTTGTGATTCTGGTTTGACTCATTTTGGATTAAAAATTGTTGCGGCTTTTGATATAAACCCAGAACTTGTAGGGAAGAATATTAATGGTATACCTGTTTTCCATTCAGATGATTTTTCCGAAAAAATGAAGGAATATGATGTAAACATAGGAGTACTAACTGTCCCAATTGAAATAGCTCAAGATATTACTGATAAAATGGTTGTAGAAGGTATTAAGGCGATTTGGAATTTTACTCCTTTCCGAATTCGTGTCCCCGAGAATATTGTAGTTCAAAACACTTCTTTATATGCTCACTTGGCTCTAATGTTTAACCGTTTAAACTTTAATCAGATCAAATAAATGAAGATTATAGCTGTAGGAATGAATTATGCAGAGCACAATAAAGAGCTACATTCCACGTTAATATTACCAAAAGAGCCAGTTATCTTTATGAAACCAGATTCTGCACTACTTAAAGATGGCAAGCCATTCTTTATTCCTGATTTCTCTAATGAAATTCATTATGAGACGGAGCTAGTAGTAAAAATATGCAGATTAGGCAAAAATATACCAGAACGTTTTGCTCATCGCTATTATGATGAAGTAACGGTAGGTATAGATTTTACAGCAAGAGATTTGCAACGTAAGATTCGTGAAATAGGAAATCCTTGGGAGATATGTAAAGGTTTTGATAATTCTGCTGCTATAGGAAAGTTTGTTCCTGTGGATAAATTTGAAAATATTCAGCTGCTTAATTTTCATTTGAATATTGATGGAAACCTAGTTCAACAAGGACATTCTGCCGACATGTTGTTTAAAATAGATGAGATAATAGCTTATATTAGCCGTTTCTTTACGCTAAAAATAGGCGATTTATTGTTTACGGGTACTCCAGTTGGAGTTGCTCCTGTGACTATTGATCAGCATTTGCAAGGCTATCTGGAAGAAGAGAAACTGCTTGATTTTTATATTCGATAAGTTATTTTTCTTTTTTTAAAGCTAGGAGGGGTATATGCGTAGTCGTAATTATATTTTTTTTCTTCTTATCACTCTTTTTGCTTTGCCTCTTTCAGCGCAGGACTTTATTTCGCTGAAGTGGCAAGAATCTGCTATTGGCCAGTTGCCTTCATTTATTGACGCACATATTTCCGAAAATCTATTGCCCCGATACATTCAAAATATGGACTTAGGCACTGATTATTCTGCTTATACATATAATGTAAAGATTGAATATCCCGAATTTCAGGATTTAACAAAAAATGAGATAGCTTCGGTTACTGCCACAAATGAAACATTACTTGCTTATCCTCAGGCAGAGACACGATTGTTTGTCTCCGCAAAGACAGGGTTTTTGGAAGTCTCTTTTATTCCTCTTGTTTATCGTGAAGGCAAATATCAACGAATAAACTCGTTCAAATTGACTTTGGAAAAGGTCGCTGTCAGGCAGAAAAGAACCAGTTCTAAATTACATAATTTTGCCGCTAATTCTAATATGGCAACAGGCAAGTGGGTGAAGATAAGGGTTAGTGAATCTGGTGTATATAAAATTACGAATGCTGAACTGACGCAAATGGGGTTTACTGATCCTGCAAAGGTTCGCTTGCATGGTTATGGTGGTTTTCTTCTCCCGGAGAGCTTTAAACAGCCAAAGAATGATGATTTACCCGAGATCCCTTTGTGGCGTGAGAAAGATTACGTTCTTTTTTATGCGAATGGAGTTGTGCGATGGGATGCCAATTCAGGAGCCACGCGTTTCACACATACTAATAATTGCTATTCAAGCTATGGATATTATTTTTTGGAAGAAGGAGAACAAACACCTTTGGCGTTTCCAGTAGAACAATCCCTTACTTCTGATAATGCTTCTACTGTTACTAGTTTTGATGATTATGCTCTTTATGAAAAAGATGCCTTTGACTGGACTTCTTCAGGGAGGGAACTGTATGATAGTTATGATTATTCATCTGGCAATCAAAAGAGTTATTCTTTCACATTGCCTGGTATAACGAGTGAAACTGCTTATTGTACTGTTGCTTTTGCTGCTAAATCTTCTAGTTATACAAGCGTCTCAGTTCAGATTGATGGAAAAGATTATGGGAAATTCTCTATAGCGAATGTTCCTGAAGGTGATTCTTATTGTAAGGCACAACCGGGAAGTGGTACGTTTGCTTGGAGTGGAGACAAAAATGAGAAAACAACAGTTACGCTTACGCATAACCGAGAGTCAGGGACTTCCGGACGACTGGACTATATTCAGCTAAACTATAGAAGGAAATTAGCATTATATAATTCTTTCACAACCTTTCGTGATTTGCCTTCGGTAGGTAAAGCTGCTACTTATGTAATTTCAGCTGCCAATTCTGGTATGAAAGTATGGAATGTAACAACTCCAAGTGATTATAAGCAGGTAAATGGCTCACTCTCTGGCAGCGATTATTCTTTTACAGTAAACAATTCTTCTTTACAGGAATATGTTGCAGTGGATGTGAATGGAACATTTAATAAAGTAGAAGTCGTGGGAGCAGTGAAAAATCAAAATCTACATGCACTGGAGCAATGTGATATGGTGATTATTGTTCCTTCCAATGGAGCATTTCTTACACAGGCGGAACGCTTGGCGGATGCTCACCGAACAAAGGATGGAATGACGGTTCATGTGGTTACAGCGGACCAGGTGTATAATGAATTCTCTTCGGGAACTCCTGATGGAACAGCTTATCGTTGGTTGATGAAGATGTTTTATGATCGTGCTGTTTCATCTGAGACTGGTAAAGTTGTAGAAAGTGAATTGCCTCGTTATTTATTACTTTTCGGAGATTGTGCTTGGGATAATCGGATGATCACTTCTTACTGGAAAGGATATTCTCCGGATGACTTCCTTCTAGGCTTCCAATCAGTGAATTCTACTTGGGAGACTTATTCCTACGTTACGGATGATTATATGGGATTATTGGATGATGAAGATGGAAGTAATTTGGTATATGACGGAATGGATATTGGAGTGGGAAGATTTCCTGTTCGTACGTTAGCACAAGCTACACAGATGGTGGATAAAACAATTACTTATATGCAAAATAAGGAATTGACTCCTTGGAAGAGCACAGTTTGCTTTGTGGCGGATGATGGAGACAATAACTTACATATGGGGCAAGCTGATGAATTAGCTACAAAGGTAGAAAAAAATTATCCTGAATATATGGTAAACCGTATCTATGCGGATTCTTATAAATGGGAAACGACTGCGACCGGGCATACATATAAACAAGCAACCAAACGATTGCTCGAACTTTTCAATGAAGGTATGTTTATGGTAAACTATACCGGACATGGTGGGCCTAATGGCTGGTCTGCTGAAAATATGCTAGTTTCTTCGGATATTCTCGCTTTGCATTCTACTATATTACCTCTTTGGGTAACAGCGACTTGTGACTTTTGCCGGTATGATGATATAACAACTTCCGCAGGTGAACTTGCCTTTCTGAGTGAAAAGAGTGGAGCGATTGCTTTGTTTACTACTTCACGAGTTGTTTATGCGCAGAATAATTCGAATCTGAATAAAGTTTTTTGTAATTATGTTTTTGCTAAAGAAGATGGTAAGCGACTGCGTTTGGGAGATATTATGCGGCTTTCAAAGTGTGATTCTAATTTGAGCGGTGACTTGAATAAACTAAAATTTTCGCTAATTGGCGATCCTGCATTAATGCTAGCTTATCCTGATTATAAGGTAGTGGTAGATGAGTTCAATGGAAAAGAGGCTTCTGCTTCAGATATAGCGATTAAAGCAGAAGGAAAAGTACAGGTAAAAGGGCGTGTAACTGACCTTGATGGAAATACGCTTACAGATTTTAATGGAAAACTGTATCCTATTGTCTTTGATACCCGAGAAACAGTAACTACTTTAAATAATGATGGAACGGGAGTTAATGGTGGTTTTACGTTTTCCCAGAGAGAAAAGAAACTTTTCTCCGGTAGTGATTCTATCAAATCAGGAAATTTCTCTTTTACTTTTCCGGTTCCTAAGGATATTAATTATTCTAATGAGCAGGGAATGGTAAATTTCTATGCGGCTGAGTCTACTACTGGACATGAAGCGCAGGGAGTTTTCAGCAACTTTATTATTGGAGGGACAGAAACCGGAACAGAGCCGGCTGACACTCTTGGCCCTAAAATCAATATTTATCTTAATACTCCTGACTTTGTTTATGGAGGGCGGACAAACGAAACGCCTTACCTTGTTGCAGAGTTGGAAGATGAAGATGGAATAAACACGGTTGGGAACGGCGTTGGCCATGATATTGTTGCTACGATAGATAATTCAACTAATTATTCATATGTGCTAAATAACTATTATGAAGCAGCCTTTGGCGATTATACTAAAGGAACAGTGAGTTACAGTTTACCGACTTTACCAGAAGGGAAACATACCTTATTTTTCCGGGCATGGGATATATTAAATAATTCATCTTCTGTATCATTAGATTTTGAAGTGGTGAATGGATTAAAGCCTGGTCTGTTTAATGTGGAATGCACGAATAGTCCGGCGCGGGAGAGTACCACCTTTATACTTAGTCATGATCGACCGGAAGCTACTTTAGATATAAAGTTATCGGTATATGACTTTGCAGGACGGGTGTTGTGGACCCATACCGAGTCTGGTGTGAGTGCGAATAATTATTATTACGTACCTTGGGATTTAACCAGTAATGGTGGTCAACGAATTGCTCCGGGAGTTTATTTATTCCGTGCTTCTATCGCATCTGGAGGAAGTAAAGAAAGCAGCCAGGCTAGAAAAATAGTTATTCTTGCACAATAATCAACCCAATAGAAAGTTTTATAGAAACAGAATATAGAAAAAGAAAGTATGAAGCAACTAAAAGTATATTTCCTTTTGATAGCGTTGTTTCTTGCAAATTCAACTTTGCAAGCACAAAAAAATCAGTTCAACCCAGTCAATACGGGTGTGACTTCTCTCTCCATTGCTCCCGATTCCAGAGGTGGAGGAATGGGTGATGTAGGTGTAGCCACTGATCCGGATGTGAACTCACAATTCTGGAATCCAGCAAAATACCCGTTCACGGTTAGTCGTGCGGGTGTCTCTTTGTCCTATACTCCTTGGTTGCGTAAACTGGTTAATGATATTGACTTGGCCTATTTGGCCGGTTATTACCGCATTGGCCAATATCAGGCGTTGAGTGCTTCTCTAAGATATTTCTCTTTGGGTGAAGTCACGGTGGGACAAGATGATACCGGTAACGGGGGATACAGCATCAATCCGTATGAAATGTCTTTTGATGTAGGTTATTCTCTCATGTTGTCCGACAATCTTTCCGGAGCTGTGGCTTTTCGTTTCATTTATTCTGATTTGGCATACAAACAAGATGAAGATGTCAGTCCAGGTTCTGCTTTTGCAGCGGATGTGGCTTTGTATTATAATCGTTATGTCATTTTGGGTCAACGTGAATGTAACTTTGCTCTGGGTATGAACATCTCGAATATTGGTAGTAAAATTTCTTATGATAACGGGAATAACAGTGAGTTTATCCCTACTAATCTTCGTCTGGGTAGTTCTTTTTTGATTCCGATGGATGAATATAACACTTTTGCCATCAGTGCGGACGTTAATAAATTACTTGTTCCCACCCGTCCTTTACAAGGAGATGATGAAAGTGACACGGATTATGAAGATCGATTGCAAAAAGATTACAGAGATATCTCACCCATTAGTGGAATCTTTAAATCTTTTAGTGATGCTCCGGGTGGTTTTAAGGAAGAGCTGCAGGAGATACAGTGGTCCATCGGAGCAGAATATACGTATCATCAGCAGTTCTCCATTCGTGGTGGTTATCACTATGAAAATGAGAATAAAGGAAATCGAAAATATTTCTCCGTGGGTGCAGGTTTCAAAATGAATGTATTCTCTCTGGATGCTGCTTATCTTATTTCCACGGCGCAAAGTAATCCGTTGGATCAGACATTACGCTTCTCTCTTTCCTTTGATATGGATGGTATAAAAGATATTCTTGGTAAACGATGAAAATAAGGGTCGGCTTTGGATATGATGTTCATACACTTGTTTACGGACGTGAACTGTGGATGGGTGGAATTAAAATGGAACATGAAAAGGGATTGTTAGGACATTCGGACGCCGATGTTTTACTTCATGCCGTGTGCGATGCTTTGCTTGGTGCCGCAAATATGCGGGATATTGGATTTCATTTCCCTGATACTTCGGAAGAATATAAGAATATTGACAGTAAGATCCTTCTTTCACGAACCATGGAGTTGATTCGCTCTAAGGGATATGAACTTGGAAATATTGATGCCACTATCTGTGCTGAACGTCCAAAACTGAATCCTTACATTCCTGCCATGAAGAAAGCGATGGCAACTGCGATGAATGTAGATGAAGATGATATTTCTATTAAGGCCACGACAACAGAAAAACTTGGTTTCACAGGTAGGGAAGAGGGAATCTCAGCTTATGCTACGGTGCTGATTACGAAAAACTAATATTTATTATAGACATAAAGAAAGAGCTAACTGCTCTTTCTTTTATTTCCTTGTACAAAGGATTGCTTTCTTTTGTACAAAGGATTGTATTTTTCTGTACAAAAGAAAACAATCTTTTGTACAATAGATTATCTATATATTACCACTCATTTATAAATTTATCTTGTAAACCTTTCCTTTATCCCTCTTCAAATAGTATATTTGCATAGATATAACAATAAATAGGATAAAGTTGACTTGAAAATGAAAAGAATAAATTTAATTGCGTGTGTCTTTTTACTGACAATGGTTGTTCAGGCACAAGTAATGTATAAGTTTCGTATCAGTCTTACAGATAAAAAGGATACTGAGTATTCGCTCGGTGACCCTCAGAAGTTTTTGTCGGAAAAGGCTCTTCTCCGTCGTGCTAAACAAAAACTGACCGTGGACTCTACGGATATTCCGGTATGCAAAAAGTATATTAAAGCGATTCGTTCCATGGGAGCCGATATTTTGGTTACCAGTAGATGGAATAATACCGTGACGATTGGTTGTAAAGACTCGCTATTGGTGAGTAAGATCGCTAAATTACCGTTCGTCTCTGTCGCGGAACTAGTGTGGAGAGGAGAGGAAAAAGTGCTTTCTTTGGATGCTACCTATGTGGATTCGGTAACTAATAAGCTGGTGAAAACAGACAACTACTATGGAAAAGCATTTCGTCAGATTGCCATTCACAACGGACAGAGGTTGCATGCGGCTGGATTCCGCGGACAAGGGATGACGATTGCTATCATTGATGCCGGATATAAGAATGCAAATAGATTAACAGCCTTGAAATCGTTGAAATTACTTGGTACAAGAGATTTTGTACAACCACAGTCCAATATTTTTATGCAGAATGGCCACGGATTGTCTGTGCTTTCGTGCATGGCGGCCAATCAACCATATTCCATGGTTGGTACTGCTCCCGAAGCTTCTTACTGGTTACTCCGTTCGGAAGATAATGATTCTGAAAATTTAGTGGAACAAGATTACTGGGCGGCTGCAATTGAATTTGCCGACAGTGTGGGCGTAGATGTAGTAAATACCTCACTTGGTTACCGTTCCTTTGATGATAAATCGAAAAATTATACCTACCAAATACTTGATGGACATACGGCGATGATCTCACGTTCGGCGGAAATGGCTGTTGACAAAGGCATTGTTGTGGTATGTAGCGCCGGTAATGAAGGTAGGGGATCATGGAAAAAGATAACTCCTCCGGCGGATGCACTCAATGTGATAGCTGTTGCAGCAATTGATTCAGCCCTTCAATTGGCACCATTCTCTTCGGTGGGCAATACGACCGATAATCGGGTAAAGCCGGATGTATCAGCAATTGGACAAAGAGCTACTGTGTTAAAGACTAGCGGAGAAGTGGGATTTGCCAACGGGACTTCTTTTTCTTCGCCTACGATGTGCGGGCTGATTACTTGTTTATGGCAATCCTGCCCGGAGCTCACAGCCAAGGAAATAGTAGCGTTGGTGCGTAAATCATGTGACCATTCTGCTATTCCCGATAATATTTATGGCTACGGCATCCCCGATGTCTATAAAGCCTATCTCACCATTCACCCCCAAGCAGAGAAATAGACAGAAACTTCATCCATGGAAAAAGCACCTTTATCTCTTTACGAACTTAATGTGCTGATAAGGCAGGCACTCAATGACTCTTTTCCTGAAGCTTACTGGATTCAGGCAGAACTGAGTGATGTGAGATCTAACGCCACTGGTCATTGCTATTTAGAGTTTGTTCAAAAAGATCCACACAGTAACAATCTCATGGCCAAAGCACGGGGAACCATTTGGGGGAGTGTGTACCGGATGCTTAAGCCTTATTTTGAGGAGAGCACTGGTCAAGCTTTTGTGTCGGGAATTAAAGTACTGGTGCAGGTGACTGTGGAATTTCATGAGCTCTATGGATTAAGTCTCACTGTTACTGATATTGATCCTACATATACACTGGGCGACATGGCGCGCAAACGAAGGGCGATACTTAAACAACTAGAGGACGAAGGTGTTTTATCGTTGAATAAGGAATTGGAAATGCCAATGCTTGCCCAACGGATAGCCGTAATTTCATCTCTTTCCGCAGCTGGTTATGGTGACTTTTGTCACCAGTTAGAGGAAAATCCTTATGGATTTATGTTCTATCCGCACTTGTTTCCTGCTTTGATGCAAGGTAACCAGGTAGAGGAATCCATAATTACCGCTCTAAATGTGGTGAATAATCATCGGGATGAGTTCGATGTGGTGGTAATTATCCGCGGTGGAGGAGCAACATCCGACCTGTCTGGTTTTGATACTTATTTATTGGCCAACAATTGTGCACAGTTTCCTTTACCTATCATTACTGGCATTGGGCATGAAAGAGATGATACCGTACTCGATTCTGTGGCTCACACTAGGGTAAAGACTCCGACTGCCGCTGCACAGTTTCTGATAACACACATGCATCAAGCGGCAGAATCACTGGAACAACTAACAGAGTCATTGCTCTCTTCGGTAACAGATCGCATGGAAAGGGAACATTCCCAGCTTACCAATCTGACCAATCGATTGCCACTGGTTATTCAAAACAGAACAACTCGTGAAGGTTTTCTTTTGGAGCAGCTGATTCAGAAAGTCAGTGTGGGAATCATTCGTAATCTAACCAATAAACAGCATCGGTTGATGCTGTTGGAACAGCGGGTAATTGATGCCTCTCCCGAACGTTTACTAAAACGAGGCTTCAGTTTGACGATGAAAGATGGGAAAGCTGTAACGGATAGCGCTCTGTTGAAACAAGGAGATATCATTATTACCCGTTTGGCAAAAGGCGAAGTGAAAAGTGAAGTGAAATAACTTAATAGACAACAAATATGGCAGCAAAAAAGGAATCATATGCTGAGGCTATGGAGAAATTGGAGAACATTGTTTCGGCAGTGGAAAAGGATGAACTGGACATTGATCAGTTGAGTGAAAAACTCAAAGAAGCCCAGAAATTGGTCGGTTTTTGCAAGGATAAACTTTACAAAGCCGATGAGGAGATTAAAAAAATCCTCCTCAATATGAAGGATATATAAAATATAAAGGTTACTTTTGTTGCACAAAATAAAGTATACTAAAACAACATAAAATGATGGAACAAATAGATTGGTCTAATCTATCGTTCGGTTACATGCCAACAGATTATAATGTTCGGTATAATTTCCGAAACGGTGAATGGGGAGAGTTGGAAATTAGTAGCAGTGAATATATTAACATGCACATGGCTGCTACGTGTTTACATTATGGTCAGGAAGCTTTTGAAGGAATGAAGGCTTTCCGGGGAAAAGATGGTAAGATCCGTATTTTCCGTATGGATGAAAATGCAAAACGTCTGCAATCTTCTTGTGCTGGTATTTTGATGGAACAGCTTCCCGTTGATAAATATGAAGAAGCCGTGCTGAAAGTTGTTAAGCTGAACGAACGTTTTGTCCCTCCTTACGAAAGTGGCGCATCACTTTATATTCGTCCGCTTTTAATCGGAACAAGTGCCCGGGTAGGAGTAAAACCGTCTAGCGAATATACCTTTATTGTCTTTGTTACTCCTGTAGGCCCATATTTCAAAGGAGGCTTTGCATGTAATCCTTACGTAATTATTCGTGAATTTGACCGTGCTGCTCCGCTTGGGACAGGAACTTACAAGATTGGTGGAAACTATGCAGCCAGCTTGTTGGCTAATAAGAAAGCACATGATTTGGGATATTCTTCCGAATTTTATCTTGATGCGAAAGAAAAAAAATATATCGACGAGTGTGGTGCTGCCAATTTCTTTGGCATCAAAGACAATACTTATATCACCCCGCAGTCGACTTCCGTTTTACCATCTATAACCAATAAAAGCTTAATTCAGCTGGCCGAAAGTTTTGGAATGAAGGTAGAGCGTCGCCTTGTTGCTGAAGAAGAATTACCAACATTCGAAGAAGCCGGTGCTTGTGGTACAGCTGCTGTAATCAGTCCCATCGAACGTATTGATGACTTAGAAAATGGTAAATCTTATGTGATAGCAAAAGATGGCAAACCTGGTCCTGTTTGTACAAAGTTATATAATAAACTTCGTGCGATACAGTATGGTGATGAGCCGGATTTATATGGATGGATTACTATCGTGGAATAATTTTCTGACTGAATTATATCTTTGAAAGCGGAAAATTTGATCGCGAAAGTTACTTTCTAAAAAATAATAAAGGGGCATCTTATCTTGAATAGTCAATTCACTACGGGATAATATGTCCCTGTTTTATTTGCCTGAAAATATGTTTTTAATAGTTCCTTAAATAGTTGTTATATGAGCTACAAAATCACTACTCTTGTTGACAATGTGGTCTATGGCCGTGGATTACAGGCAGAACATGGACTCTCTCTCTTGATTGAGACTGAAGGAAAATCGGTTTTGTTTGACACGGGAGCATCGGATCTTTTTATTCGCAATGCCCGTTTGCTGGGAATTGATTTGAGTAAAGTCGATTATCTGGTGTTATCTCACGGGCACAGTGATCATACAGGAGGTATTCGCCAATTTCTGGCCTTGGCTCCTCAGGTAAAAGTTGTGTGCAAGAAGGAAGCTTTGCAGAAAAAGTATAAAGATGAACAGGAAAACGGATTTAAAAATGTAGATCAATTAGACGAAAATCGTCTTTGGTTGGTGGACAGTACCACTGAAATTATACCTGGCGTGTATGTACTTCCTCAAATAAAGATAACAGATAAGAATGATACTCACTTTGATCATTTTTTTACGGTGCGTGACGATAATATAATTCCTGATACCTTTGAAGATGAATTGGCTTTGGCTTTACCAGACGTGAAAAATCTTTCTGTGTTGAGTGCTTGTTCGCATCGTGGAATAACGAATATAATTCGTAGTGCACAAGAAGCTTTTCCCGATCGGGCATTGAATGTTGTGATAGGAGGTTTTCATATTCACACTGCCGAAGAAGATAAATTTAATGTGATTAGTACATTCCTGGGCAGACGATTACCCCGCAGATTGGGAGTCTGTCATTGTACGGGGATAAATAAATATGCGCTTTTTCACCAAGAATTCAATGACCGTGTGTTCTATAATTATACAGGGTGGGTGGAAGAAATAAAATAGAAGATTGAATGGGGAAAAATAAACTACAGAAATTTGCTGATATGCGGAACTATCCGCACGTATTCGAATATCCATGTTCAGTGATTGATGATGTGTTTTTTGAGATGAAAGGCAAGTGGGGAAAAGAGTTCTTTAAGAATGAAAATCCTATAGTGCTGGAACTTGGTTGTGGACGTGGGGAATATACAGTAGGGTTGGGACGTATGTTCCCAGATAAAAACTTTATTGCAGTTGATATCAAAGGTTCACGAATGTGGAGTGGCGCCACTGAATCTCTGAAAGAAGGACTGAAAAATGTAGCTTTTCTGCGTACAAATATAGAGATTATCGATCGATTTTTTGCGGAAAGAGAGGTGAGTGAAATATGGCTGACTTTCTCTGATCCACAAATGAAGAAATCCACCAAACGATTGACTTCAACTTACTTTATGGAGCGTTACCGTAGATTCATGGTCCCGGATGGAATTGTTCATTTGAAAACAGATAGCAACTTTATGTTTACCTACACAAACTATATGGTTGAAGAAAACAAATTTCCGGTACTGTTTGTTACAGAGGATCTATATCACTCTGGCTTAGTAGATAATATATTGGGCATTCAGACTTACTACGAACAGCTATGGCTGGATAGGGGATTGAATATTAAATATCTTAAGTTCACTCTTCCTCAGGAAGGGACGTTGAAAGAACCCGAACAAGAGATTGAATTTGATTATTATCGCAGCTATAATCGCAGTAAGCGGAGTGGCAAAAAAACAACATTAACTTTAGAAGATGAATAATATGACAATTTATCCTAAACTTATACTCGATGCATTAAGCAAAGTACGTTATCCCGGGACCGGAAAGGACATTGTTTCTTCTGGTATGGTGGATGATAATATACGGATTGAAGGTATGAAAATTTCGTTTTCTCTGATTTTTGAGAAGTCAACCGATCCGTTTATTAAGTCATTGGTAAAAGCCGCTGAGGCTGCTATTCTCACACATGTGAGTAAGGACGTGGAGATTGTGGGAAATATAGAGGTAAAAACAACTCAGGCTCCTCGTCCGGAAGTGGGTAAACTTCTACCTCACATAAAGAATATCATTGCAATATCTTCAGGTAAAGGAGGAGTAGGTAAATCTACCGTCTCTGCTAACCTTGCTGTATCTTTGGCAAAGTTGGGCTATAAAGTAGGCTTGCTGGATGCAGATATATTTGGTCCTTCAATGCCAAAAATGTTTCAGGTAGAAGATGCACGTCCTTGTTTGGAAAAAATAGATGGAAGAGATTTAATTATACCCGTTGAGAAATATGGTATAAAATTATTGTCTATTGGCTTTTTTGTAGATCCCAATCAAGCGACTTTGTGGCGTGGAGGGATGGCAAGTAATGCTTTGAAGCAATTAATAGCCGATGCAAATTGGGGAGATCTGGATTATTTCCTTATTGATCTTCCTCCTGGAACAAGTGATATTCACCTGACTATTGTTCAAACACTTGCCGTAACGGGTGTCATTGTGGTGAGTACTCCGCAAGAGGTGGCATTGGCTGATGCCCGCAAAGGAATTAATATGTTTACGAATGAAAAAGTAAATGTACCCATTTTAGGTTTAGTAGAGAATATGGCATGGTTTACTCCTGCAGAATTACCCGATAATAAATATTATATTTTTGGTAAAGAAGGAGCTAAACGCTTGTCCGAAGAGATGAATATCCCTCTTTTAGGTCAGATCCCTATTGTGCAAAGCATCTGTGAAGGTGGAGATAATGGTACGCCCGTGGCTCTCAATGAAGATAGTATTACCGGCCAGGCATTTTTAGCATTAGCCGAAAATACAATAAAGGAGGTTCAGAAAAGAAATGAAAGACTTGCTCCTACCAAGATTGTAGAGATGCACAAATAAAGGTGGGTAGTTGTAAAAAAGAGCCTTATGAATGGAGTCTTCACGATTCCATCCATGAGAGTGTAATATAATCTGTATGTCCACAAAGAATTTCGCTTCTTTTTGTTTCTTTATATCGTCATTATCAATTGCTTCCTTGAGTCCCTTTACTATCGCCCCCACTTTTTACATCATCATTTTCAATTGAACGGGCAGCCTTTTTCACATTTGCCTTCAATTCGCCTATTCTGTAGCTAATATTAAATCCAAAACTACGCTGTGGATAGGTTGATTCACTGTATGAATGGAAGTCTGTAGTCTCTATTGTTGAGTGGTATTTCTGATCTTTATTGAATGGATTACGGGCATATATGGAAATAGTTAGACGCTTATCCAGAAAAGCACGATTTAAGTTTATGCTATAATAGCTATATCCAGAGTCTTTTCCCTGAAGTCCCACGGAAGAACTACTCCCTCCGCCGTACAAACTGAGACGCAATTCCCATGGAAAAGTTTGCTGAAAACCAGCATTTATATAAAAACGAAAGCCATTATTTGAAAGATTATTTTTTTCATTTTTAAAATCATCATAACTAGAAGTCCCATTCATGTAAATCCGCGTTTTAGGATTCATATTCCAGTTTATATAAGTAGATAAGCGGCTGGACGACCACTTACCTATGTTATTGTATGTATTGTTCACCACCCCGTCTTTTATGAATGAATAAGACTCAATGCTATTATTAACGAATGTGTGTCCCAATGTCAGATTAATATTGAATTTTTGAGTGAAACTGCTAAAATTAAAGTCGAAAGAATGGCTCTTTTCACTATCCAACCGAGGATTTCCATAACGGATGTTAGTTGGATCATCAGTATTTACAAAAGGATTCAGATACCAGATACCCGGACGACTGATGCGCATATTATATGAAGCTTTCAGTGTTTGAGATTGTCCTATTTTATAAGAGAGATTTGCAGATGGAACTAAGTTGCTGAAATGTGCATTGAAATCTTGTCCCAGATCATTATGAAATTTCACATCCATCATGGTATATTCGTAACGTAATCCTGTTTTAAAGCCAAAATCTTTGTATTTTATACTATATCCGGCATAAGCAGCTAAGATATCCTGTAGATGATCGTACTCACTACTTCTTTTTTCATCTTTGGTATATATACTTTTATCGATATCAGAGGTATAATATTGGTCATCACTTTTGCTGTTTCTGATAATGTATTTGGCCCCGAGCTCAATTGTCTGACTCTTTGTCACAGGATTGGTATAGTCTCCCTGAAAAGTATGTTCGGTTGTATTAGGATCACCCATTGTATGCAAATTCTTCAGAGGAGATGTATAGTTTACAATATCAGAATAGTAGGTATACCCATCAGATGTTTGGGGAGAAGTGCTTAGGCGGTAAGAAAAAGTAAGTAATTCTTCTTTCTTTTTGAAAGAACGTTGATAATCAATATTGGCATTAATACTTTTATAATTATTTTTGTTAATGCTATTTGTGTTATAACTATATACAGGATCAAATATCGCATTCTTCATTTCTATCTCTCCGGAACTGTTACTTGTACTGTTCCCTCCAAACAAGCTCCCTGAAAATGTAATTAAACGTAACGTGTCGATCTCATAACTGGCCTCTATATTGCCAGAGTTATAGTTCCCTTTATAGTCGTTTTTTGAGCTATTAATAAGATACTTGTTTTCATCTGAAGTAAAATCTTCTCGTTCACTGTACCCTGAAGCATCATCAGGAAGTTTATAATAATTAAAATAGTAATTACCAGTAACGGTAAATTTTCCGGATTGTACCGTAGCATAAACTCCTGCGTTGCTTCCCGTACTTCCTCCTCCGGCATTTAATGTTGCTGTATATCCCTGCATGCCACTGCCTACTGTAATAATATTCAGGATGCCCGATACCCCTTCTGCATCATATTTGGCACCAGGATTGGTAATAACTTCTATCGATTTAATCGAGTTAGCCGGCATACTTTTCAGTACTTCAGTGGGATTATTACTTATCATGTTATTAGGTTTACCGTTCACATATACCTTGAATTTACTACTTCCGTTTACTTGTATTTTGTCTTCTCCGTCTATAGTCACCATGGGAACTTTACGCAGCATCTCAAGTGTGGTGCTGGTTTTGGAGTCCGGATCGTCTTCTACATTATATGCTAGCTTGTCAATCTCTGATTTTACTAGTGGCTTTTGTGCAATAACTTCCACGCCTTTCAATTCATTAACTGCTTCTTTGGTGTAAATAACGCCCAAATCTATCATTGTTTCATTAGGCTTTACAATGAATTCCTGGGAAATAACTTTCTTTCCTACTGAAGTGAAAGAAATGAGATAAGAACCTTCTCCGGTAATATTCTCTTTGAACTTACCGTTGGTATCTGTGACTAACATTTTTATGGGCTTATTTGGCGCTTCTTTTTTGCTTATGCGAATAGTGGAATACGGCTCACCAACTTTGGTTAGTGAATCGAGGAGAACTCCTTTTACCGTATGGACAACTGTCTTATTTGTTTGTGCCATTACTCCTATACATAATAAGAAGAATGTGAGAGATAACAGGCTCTTTTTCATAATGTATTTTTTCTGATTAGACGTTTACATATAAATATAAATCACTTTTTCTTTATGGAATTTTACACTTGCCAAAAATAATATTACGAAAGAGTCTTAGAAAAGAAATGAAGAATGTGCTCTTCCCAATATTGTTGAAATACACAAATAAATTAAAGGAAGAAAAAGGGATTACAGCTATTACCGTGATCCCTTTTTCAACAATTAATGTAAAAGAGAGAGTAATTTATAGTTCTCAATATTATTTTTTTTGATAAGATACTTTTTATCTTTTAACTCACTTAATTTATTTCTTGCCATTTGTTGATAAGACAACTCGACTTCTTTTTCTTTTTTCTTATTGTTATTTTTAACTTTGTCCGGAGTTTCTTTTAAGAATAATTCGAGGTAATTATAAATGTGAAAATGAGTTTTATATGATTCATTTGTTTATTATTCAAGATAGTTTGAATATTATTGGAATAACATAATATACAGGAACGTTTACTCCGTTTTGTTTTCCAGGAATCCATTTGGGAAGACTACTAATCACGCGAAGTGCCTCTTTATCGCAATAAGTATCAAGTGAACGCATAATCTGTGCCTTTTCCACATCTCCGTTCTCTGAAATTGTAATGCGTACATATACTTTTCCTTGTACCCCGTTTTTTTGAGATTGTATAGGATATTTTAAATTTTTAAATATATGTTCCAGTAAAGCCGCTTCTCCTCCTGGAAATTGAGGCATTTCATCTACAACTGTATAAGTAGATTCAGAGGTGTTTTTTTTATTCGTTGATTTTTGATTACTAATATTCTTATTCACTACATTTGTCTTTTCATTTGTGAGTTTAAAAGTAATTGGCATAACATAATATACATCAACAGCCTCTTCTTTCCCTTCTTTAATTTGCTTTCCCGGAGTCCATTTTGACATTCCATTAATAACTCGAAGAGCTTCTGCATCACAATATGGATCTAGAGATCTCATAATTGTTGCTTGGACAACATCACCTGTTTTTGTTATAATAAAACGGACATATACCTTGCCTTGAATGCCTTTTCTTGCAGATATTTCGGGATATTTTACATTATTGAGTACGTACTTTAGAAGAGCTTGTACTCCTCCAGGATACTCAGGCATTTTTTGTGGTATTATAGAGATGGTGTCCTTTTCTTTTCCATTCTTTTTTTGGGGATATAAAATAATAGTAAGATCCTGATTCTCGTTTTTAGACAGCATGATCTTTTTTGAGATAAAGCCAGTGTTTGAGATAATAAGAATGTCCAGCGGCTGAGCTTTAATGGTAAAATCTCCTTCTGAATTGCAAGTAATCACTTCTCTTGTTCTTTGAAGAAGAATACTTGCCGTAATAGCTTTTCCATCTGCGTCGATCACCCTTCCTGAATATATGTTTATTTCAGATTGCTTTGCATCTGGTGTGATGATAGGGGCAGTTTTTTCCGGCGGAAATCCTTCCATGGCATTCATTACATTATTAGCGATTGCCCCTGTGGCACGAGCTACAGCTTCGATATTGCTAAACAGTAAAAGTAATGCTGCTAAAGGAATAAACAGAACATACTTTGTTCTTCCTATACTTTTTGTCCTTTTTCGATTCATCATGGTAATACGGTTTTTAATGGGTAAAACATTGAATGAATTATATAAATTTGTTGCAGCCTTATGATTTGCCAATCCCAATAAATGATATTGATAGCTTTTTGTATCATGACCGGAAAGAATTACACGGTTGTCCGCCATATATTCCAGATTGTTCCGCACTTCTCGTTTTAGTAGCCATACAAATGGGTTTATCCAACAAAGGATACTAATTAGTTCGCTGATGATGATATCTATCGAATGCCATTGCCGGGCGTGAGTTTCTTCATGAGTCAGAATGTCTTTTGCCTCTTTTTCTGAATGTAATTCCGGAGAGATGAATATCCACTGGAAAAAAGAAAATGGGGAAGAAGGTTTATTGAGAATTCTTACATAAATTCCGTCAACTTCTGTTTTCTTGCATCGGATGGCAAGAATACTAATACTGATTAATTGTACCAGAAAACGTATAAGTAATAATCCGATGCCAATCCAGTAGATGATTAAACCTCCATCTTTTATTAGTTGAGTCCACATACTGTCTTCCTGAGGAATAATTCCAACTTCAGGAAGTATGTTATTGGCATAAATGGCTACTATTTCTCTCATTGGCTCTTGTTCTTTCACCCATTCCTGAATATTCATCAATGGATAAAGTAGAGAAATGATAAAGAAAGCCAACAGAGTATATCGACGCCAATGAAAAAAGGTGTCGCGATAGAAAAACAACCGATAAAAAGCATAAAACAAGGCTATGCCAATGTTTATTTTCATGAAATAGGCAAGCACGGGTGTCATAGTATTACGTATTTAGGTGATTATTCCTTTCCTTTTTCAATTAGTTTAATGATTTCTTTTAATTCGTCTGTCGATATTTTTTGTTCGCGGGCAAAGAAAGTAACCATTTCCTTATAAGAGTTTTCAAAATAGTTCCGTACCACTCCACTCATGAATGTCTGCTTATATTCATTTTCTTTGATTATAGGGGTATATTCATATGTATTTCCATAACGTTTGGATGAAAGGTACTTTTTTCTTTCTAGGTTTTTCACCACAGATGCCACTGTAGTATATGGAGGAAGAGGATCTGAATATTTTGCAACAATATCTTTAACGAAGCAAGAGCCCAGTTCCCAAATATAAATCATCACTTCTTCTTCTTGTATAGTTAACTTGTCCATGGTTATTAATTTATTACGATAATATCGCAAACATACGAATATCTCGTAGATATCAATTATAAGTTCGTTTAAATAATGTTAATCAGTAAAATTATTAGTTCTATTATGAGGTAAGATGTCTATAAAAAAATCTCTTATGAAACTTTTTGGTTTTCATAAGAGACTATTTGTAGGTTGATTCTTTTAGGAATCAATAATCTGTTTTTCGTTTGTTGAAAGTTAGAATCCTTGCATATCACACAGTCGTTTGTAGTAGCCGTTTAATTCTAAAAGTTCATTGTGCTTACCACGTTCCACAATTTCACCTTCGTGAAGCACACAAATTTCATCAGCATTTTTAATAGTAGAGAGTCGGTGAGCAATAGCAATGGTAGTACGATTCTTCATTAATTTATCGAGTGCATCTTGTACCATTCGTTCAGATTCTGTATCAAGTGCCGAGGTGGCTTCATCAAGAATTAAAATCGGTGGATTTTTTAAAATAGCGCGGGCGATGCTAATGCGTTGACGTTGTCCGCCAGATAGTTTTCCTCCACGGTCCCCAATAGTTGTTTCATATCCTTTTTCGCTAGCCATAATAAATTCGTGCGCATTAGCAATTTTGGCAGCTTCAATTACCTGTTCTTTTGTGGCAGATTCCACTCCAAAGGTTATATTATTAAAGAAAGTATCATTAAACAAGATTGCTTCTTGGTTTACATTTCCCATAATACTACGCAAATCGAATAAGGTAGTTTCTCTCACGTCGACCCCGTCAATAAGTACTTTTCCTTTTATTACATCATGAAAGCGAGGAAGCAGGTCTACAAGCGTGGACTTTCCTGAACCCGACTGACCGACTAAGGCAACTGTCTTTCCTTTGGGAATCGTGAGATTAATATGTTTTAATACGTATATGGATTCATATTTAAAAGAAACATCTCTAAATTCGATTTGGTCAGTAAAATTCTTAATGGGAATAGGATGGTTGGAGATTTTCATTGGATTTTCTGCCTGAAGAATTTTATCTACTCGTTCCATGGAAGCAAGTCCCTTGGGAATAGCATATCCAGCCTTGGAAAATTCTTTCAAAGGGTTAATCACACTATAGAGAATAACCAGATAAAAAATAAATGAAGGGGCATCAATAGAAGAACTATTCCTTAAAATCAGTGTCCCGCCAAACCATAATACGATTACAATCAGTATTGTTCCGAGAAATTCACTCATAGGATGTGCCAACTGTTGGCGAGTATTTACCCGACCTATAGTGTCACGATATTCATCGTTGGAGCGGATAAAACGATTATTCATTTTTTGTTCGGCGTTAAAGGCTTTGATAATGCGAAGTCCGCCTAATGTCTCTTCCAATTGTGACATTAAATCACTCCATTGTCCTTGAGCTACGAGAGATCTTCTTTTTAACTTCTTGCCTACTGTTCCCATAATCCAACCCATTCCTGGCAGAATAATCAGGGTAAAGAGAGTCAGTTGCCAGCTCACAGTTAGTAATGTGAGGAAATAGAGTAGAATAAGGATTGGATTTTTGAATAACATATCCAGTGAACTCATAATAGAATTCTCCACTTCCTGTACATCTCCACTCATCCGGGCAATGATATCTCCTTTTCGTTCTTCAGAAAAGAAGCCAAGTGGCAAACTAAGAATTTTTTGGTATACCTGATTACGCAAATCCCGTACTACTCCTGTCCGAAGAGGAATCATGGTAGCCGAGGAAAAAAAATAAGTACCTGTTTTGAAGAGTGTCATTACGGCAAGGAATAGCCCCAGGATGAGTAAAGTAGTACTCCCTCCATATGTTTTAATTAGTTCTGTAACGTAATAGTAGAAATTATTTATTGCAATATCTTTGAATCCCATATGAGCATCCCATGGGATGAAAACATAAACCGTTTTGCTTAATTTAAATAGAATTTGCAATATGGGCATGATAAGGGTAAACGAAAAAATATTAAGAATAGCTGAAAGGATATTAAAGAGTATATTAAGGATAAGATACTTCTTGTAAGGAGGGACAAATCGTATTAAAACACGAATAAATTCTTTCATTGGATTTTATAATAAATGAGGGACAAAGATAAAGATAAATTCTGATACTGTGGGTTTTTACTAAAAAAAATCCCTAAGCCATGAATTGCTTGGGATTAATAATATTAGAGGACGTTTATTTTATTCTGATATTTCTCTGGATTGAAGTTGTGCATTTGCTTTTATCTCTCTGTATTTTTTAAATACATGTTTGCGGCTGTTAATAATTTGCCAGCGATATACCCAACAAGTAGTAAGAAAATAAATGCCGGCTTGTAACCACAGTGCCTGATATTCATGAGAGACTTCATTTAGTGTTGCTCCCATATTATTAATTCTTACAAAACCATTAATACCGAAAGTAGAGGGGAAAATATAAGATACATATTTCCAGAATGTCGGTATGGCTGCTCCCGGCCAGGATATTCCTGAAATGAATAATAATGGAACTGATGTAAAAACAAAAATTAGCATACAGGTTTCCCTATTTCGGATTGAGATAGAGACAGTCATGGCAAAGAAAATGCATGCAGCTAAATATGGTAATAGAAACAGGGTTAATGTACTGGCCTGCCCAATCTGATTCAAACTAAAAATACGAGGGACTGCGTAAAGCACATAAGCTCCCATAATGGAATAAATCATAAAATAGCTCAGTCCTTTACCCATGACTATTCGCAAGGTTCCATTATAATGGCGATTGATAGGAACCAAATCCTTAAATTTGTTTTGTTCACGGGCAGTTCCTGCTGATAGGCCGATACCCAATAATAGTGTTTGCTGTATTACCAGCATAAGTACTGCTGGTATAAGGAAGGCTGCGAACCCATTTTGAGGATTAAACATTGCCACATCTTCATATTCAATGGGATATGCTGTTATCTCGTCTTGCCGGTGAGTGGTGTTCCCTGCATGGCCGATCTTAATATTTTTATTCATATCCAAAGACACGGCAGTAGCGGAGAGTAAAATACTCTTATAGTAAAGTAGGCTGCTCATGTCACAATAGATATTCACATGGGCCTGTGTTCCAAGGATAATATCGTCACTAAAATGATTAGGAATATAGATTATACCATAAACATTACGCTCTTTCATCATCTCTTTAGCTTCTTCCATGTTACTACAGTAGCCTTTAACATCTACGTCAGGAGTAGCATCAACCTTACGGACAAACTCGCGACTTAGAGAAGAGCGGGAATTATCTACTACTACGATAGGAACTTCCCGTACTACTTCGTTTGTATAGATAAATCCATATATTAATGGATACATTAACGGGACGAAAATAAAGAATATTAAAACTCCCTGATCCTTGAAGGTCGTTTGGAATTCTCTTTTCCATATATAAAAAAGATCTTGAATTCCTTGTGCCATTATATTTTTAAAAGCCACTTTTTTCATTAGGGGACGTATTTATGATAAATTAAAGCACTTTTTAATCGGCGCATCACGGTAAACGGTAGCATAATGAATAATAGCAAAGCTACATAATTCATCCATGAGTATACCATGCTGTATCCATTTAAAGCTTGGTCTACATAGATTAAAAAGTAATGTCTTAGAGGAAAAAGGACTGATAGTGCTTGAAGTATGGGATGCATAGCCGTTACAGGATAAGAAAATCCAGAGATAGAAAAAGAAATAACTCCCCATAAAGAGGCAAAGCTTAACCCTAAACGTAGAGTGGGAAGAACTCCAATCATCACAACGCCAGTGCATTGTGAAGCGAGAACTAATAGCAAGGAAGCAAAAATCATTGGAAAAATGCCACTGTTGCATGGGAAATGCAAATATCCATAGAGATATACATTATAAAATATACTCATAAGGAAGAAGATCACTGTTTGAGGTATCAATTTACCTGCCAATGAAATGTAGATGGACTTATTCCCCATCCGTAACCACTTTTTAGATGTATTGTCTTTAATTTCAACTCCAATGGAATAAACTGTTGTCATAAATATCAGTACCATTAATACTCCTGGAACAAGAGTATTACATAGATAAACAGAATAATTTAGCCACGGATTGTTCAATGGATGAGTATCTATCACGATTGGTTGCAATGCTGCTATTGCCTGATCTTCAGTAGCGCCCTTGGCATACAATGTGGCACGTGAAACGGCTCCTCCTGCCAGCTCCGACATCATTTTCATGTCTTTGAATAGTAAGGAACCGGCTATTAAATAAGAATTATTTGTATAAAAGGAGACTTTAGGTTGGCGCCCTCCAATTGCCTTTGACTCAAGGTTCTCAGGAATATAGAAGAAACCATAGATCGTTCCTTTCTGCATGGCTATTCTAGCCTCATCAATGCTTCCATATCTGGCTACTACTTTTGTTTGAGCAAATGCGTCGAGATTACGAAGAATACTTCTGGAAGTCGATGAATTATCTAAATCCACTCCTCCTATAGGTAAGTCAGTAGGTAATCCTGATCCCATTAGAGAGGTGAAAAATATATAGCAAAACAAAGGAGCAATTACCATACAAAAGAGATAAAGCGGTCGTGACACTAAACGTTTACATTCACGTTTCATGACCAACCAGAGACTCATATATTTCTTTTGTTTTTGTTTCATTCTAATTTATTTCTTAATGATAACAGACATACCCGGACGAAGATTTTTGATTATTCCAGTAGGAATAGCGCGAACTTCAAATGTTTTTAGATCAAATTGTCCAGTCGTTTTAGTTGCTTTCCATGCGGCATAAGTCCCTAAATCTTTCATATAGTTGACTTTCAATTTTACTTCTTTATTGTTCATAGCAGGAATTAAGGCGGTAAACTCAGTGCCAACTGTCAGGTCTTTCAAAAGGTCTTCCCGGACATTAAAAGAAATCCACATGTCATTTAGGTTGATTACCGTCATGATGGGTGCACCTGTTCCTACTAATTCTCCCATTTCTGGATATATTTCACTAATTTCTCCTCCCATTGGAGCTGTTAATATTGTTTCTTTTACATACGACTCTACTTCCGCAACGGCACCTTTTGCTCTGTCTACTAACGCAGATGCAGAAAGTTTGTCTTCCCGTTCCGCACCATTCTTTGCCATTTGATATTGCGAATGGGCAGCTTTCTCTGTAGCAATAGCTGCATCGCGTTGAGCAGTTAGTTCATCCATCTTTTGAGCTGACATCACTCCTTGTTCAAAAAGATTTTTTACTCTTTTATAAGATTTTAAAGAGATTTCAACTCCTGCTTTTGCTTTTTGCCACATTTCGTAAGCCGTCTGAATTTGTTCACTTCGTGCTCCTTTAATTGCTTTTTGATTTTGTGCTTGTGCGGCGGCTTCTGCTGCTTGTGCTTGCACCATCTTTGCAGCAACATCCGGGGCTTCAAGTATAGCCAGTGTATCTCCTGCCTTTACTTTATCTCCTTTTTTCACTCTAAACTCCAAAATTCTCCCCGGAACTTTGCTGGAAACTCTATATTCGGTTGCATCCGCCTGTCCTTGAATAATTTCCGGACCTTTTCTAAGCATAAAGAATCCAATTAAAGCAACGATTCCAATAACCCCAAGCAGGGTAATAAATGCCAGCAGCATATTGCTGTTCTGTGATTTTTGTGATGCCATATTCTTTTTATTTATCATTTACCTAATGTACCTAATGATTTTTGTAGATAGATTTCTGTGAGTTTTACGTCAATTTGAGCATCTATTCTTTCAGATTGTGCAGATAACCAGGCGGTGTGTGCTTCGAGCACATTGCTCGGAGCAATGATTCCCTCTTCAAAACCAAGAGTCGCATAACGCAAATTCTCTTCTGCTTTTTCCATGTTTTTTTCTGTCATAGCAAGTTTCTTTGCAGCTTCATTTACTTTAAAAGCCGATTGATTAACTTGTAACTCAATTTTCTCTTTTGCGTCTGTCAGCTGGTACTGAGCTATTTTGGCTTCCGATTTGGCCGCATTTACTTTATAGAGTCCCTCTCCCCAGTGCCAGATAGGGACCTTTACCATTACTCCCACATTCCATTGCCCACGAAACTTGTTTTCAAAGCCATTGTACATAGAAGGATTACTTACAATGTAATTCCCCAATAAAACGACAGAAGGAAGATGCTCGGCACGAACCACATTTATTTTTTGGTTATAGATATTGGTTGCTAATTCCAAGCTTTTTAACTCCGGACGATTTTTGTAAGCCATGTCTAAGTCAGCTGCACCTACAGAAGTGTGTACGGGTAAATTAGAAATAGTTTCGTCTGCTAAAGTAATAGGAGTTGTTAAATCAATACCGCAAATCTGACAGAGCATCATCCGTGCAAGGCTTAGCCCATCTTCCACCTTGGTGAGAGTCATTTCGGCCTCATTGACTTTTACTTTAACTGTGAGCCCATCTGCTTTTGTCGCAACTCCTTCATTGATCATTTTGTCTACATCGCTTTCTAACTTATGTAGTAATTCTAAATATCCTTCCGCTAATTTCTTCTTATTAACCAGTGAAACTACCTGCCAGTAAGCTTGATCAGTATTCAAAATGACTTCTTGTAAACCAGAATTATGTTGGGTTTTTGCCAGTTCTTCTGCGAATTTGGTTATTTTGTTATAGGCTCTTATTTTTCCTCCCATATAGATGGGCTGAGTAAGTGTGATTGCTCCAGCAAACACATTCTTAGTGTCGAATTCAAATTGGTCTTTAGGGATAGTTGTGTATTGTTTCCATACAAGTTTTTCCGGATTCTTAGTCGGATCAAAAGGAGTGCCACTTGCATCAGTCGGTACCCATTGTCCGGTTGATGTTTGCACTTCTTGTACTTGTCCTGAACCAGGGATATATCCAAAGGTACCATCAGACATTATTGATCCGATAGGAAGAAATTTATCTTCACCAAGAAGTGCAATGTTTTTTTCATTACGCATATAAGAGCCCGTGGCAGAAATGTCGGGGAGATAGCTTGTGAAAGCAGCTTTTCTTGCAAAGTAAGCTGATTTTATTTTTTCCTTGCCAATTTGCAAATCTTTGTTGTTGGCAAGGGCTAAAGCACGGCAACTATCTAGACTTAAAATTCCTTGTGAGCTTAATGAGAATGTAATACTTAGTAGTAGAATTAAACTGAATAACCTTTTCATTGCATCTTAAACATTATGAACGTAATACTATCTTAATAAGAAACAACTTGTTTCTGTTTATTGTTTAGCTATTATTTTGGAATAGGCAACTATGTGTGTAACTAATAATTGCATAAACAACGATGTAAAAGTAGAACGATTCACCGAATTGGCAAAATGATTTAAGTTTTTTTATAATGGGAGGTAGCGATTTTGTTTATTCAAGCGTAAATCTCTTTGAACCAATCAAATTTCCATCTGCAAATATGTCGACTCCATAGGTACCTGCATATAAAAATTCTTCTACGTCCCAAAATACAGTAATCGGCTGTTCTTCGCCTGTATATTCTATCACCTTTTTTATTGAATAGGTTAGATTTCTGTTTTCATAAGGGAAGGTATTACCGGCATTTCTACTCAATACATTATTATCTGGTTTAGTGATGCGGATATAAATAGTCTTATTTCCAGACTCAGCAGTGATGTTTTTTACAATTGTAAATCCGATTTGAAATTTTACAACATCTTTTACCTTATTAGCCTGCTTGCCACGTTTGTTTTTTGCAAAGAAAGAGATGTTTGTTGCATCCAATTGGGCAGCCAATGCCACTTTATTATGCAAGTTTTTCTTTTCTTCGGATAAGTTACTGATTTGTTGGGTAGCATTCTGAAACTTTTGTTTAACTTCTATATTCTCACTGGTCAGCGCTTTATTCAGGCGGTTCAGTGAATCGATTTGATTCACATATCCTATCATCACTTTACGAAGTAGTCCCAGTTCTTTTTTCAATCGTCTTATTTCTGAAGCATTGGTCGCTTTCACGCCCTTAAGTTCTTCCAATAAACGTTGCACCTTTGTTTTTTCTTGATCTAATAAGGTGGAGAGGGAATCATTTGAAGTGACGAATTGCAATTCATCATATTGTTTAGCGAATCCGGTGTATTCGTTTTCCAAATCTTTTTTGTCTAACTCAAAGTTTTGAACCAACTCGCTTTTTTCTTTTTCTGAACGAAGGAACAAGTATGTAACACCTGCTATGGCAATAATTAAAAGAACAGTAATTACAGCCACTATCCATGCAGTTTTTTTATTCATATTTATTCATATATTAAAAGGTCTATATTGTTTTTGTTTAACGCTGCAAAAGTACTATTTTTAAACTTGATAAGCAAAAACATTTAATGTTTTTATATAAAGACTTGTTCCGAATCAATTAACTAAATTTATTATGGAAATTTTTCTTTAATACAGAATAAGATTGTAAATTTGCAACGGAATAACCAAAAGTAAGATTATCAACTTTTATTAAAAATAAATATTATGTCAAAAGTAACCGTAGTAGGCGCAGGTAATGTAGGCGCTACATGTGCAAATGTTCTTGCCTTTAATGAAGTGGCAGATGAAGTAGTGATGCTTGATGTCAAAGAAGGCGTTTCTGAAGGTAAAGCAATGGATATGATGCAGACAGCTCAATTGCTGGGATTCGACACCACACTGGTTGGCTGCACAAATGATTATGCTAAAACAGCAAATTCAGATGTTGTTGTGATCACTTCAGGTATTCCTCGTAAACCAGGTATGACCCGTGAAGAACTTATCGGTGTGAATGCCGGTATTGTTAAATCTGTTGCAGGTAACATTTTGAAATATTCTCCGGATGCTATTATTGTGGTAATTTCTAATCCAATGGATACCATGACTTATCTTTCTCTTAAGTCTCTTGGTTTGCCTAAGAACAGAATTATCGGTATGGGTGGTACATTGGATAGTTCACGTTTCAAGTATTTCTTGTCACAAGCTTTGGGATGCAATGCTAATGAAGTAGAAGGAATAGTAATTGGAGGTCATGGTGATACAACAATGATTCCATTGGCTCGTTTTGCTACCTACAAAGGCATTCCGGTAAGTACTCTTTTGAGTGCAGAAAAATTGGATGAAGTTGTAAAATCTACAATGGTAGGTGGAGCTACTTTAACAGGCCTTTTAGGAACATCTGCATGGTATGCACCAGGCGCTGCCGGAGCATTTGTAGTTGAGTCTATTGTTAAAAACCAAAAGAAGATGATTCCTTCATGTGTAGCTTTGGATGGTGAATATGGTCAATCTGATATTTGCATTGGTGTACCTGCTATTATTGGTCGCAACGGTGTTGAAAAGATTGTAGAACTTGAATTGAATGCAGAAGAAAAAGAACTTTTTGCAAAAAGTGCTGCTGCTGTTCACAAAACAAATGCTGTTTTAAAAGAAATCCACGCATTATAAATTTGTTGATTCAATAAAATAAAAAGGCGGCCTCTTAATGAAAGATGGTTGCCTTTTTTATTTTTACATCAGAAAATTAAAGAAATAGTTTATAAGCGGTTGTCAATTCCCCACATCATTTTGGTACGCAGAGTATCAAAAAAAGCATGTTTGTATCGCTTCACAATTTTTATACTGTAATCGGCTTTCTTAATGGTGAGCTGACTGTCTTCTTTACATGATTCACTACGGCCATCCATGGCAATAAGAAAATTATGGCTACGGCTTTCTACATCGAGAGTGATTTTCCAATCATCGCGAATGACTATTGGGCGAACATTCAGGCTGTGAGGCGCTACCGGGGTTATTGCTATAGTAGTTGAATGAGGTACAATAATCGGTCCTCCCACACTTAGAGAATAAGCTGTTGAGCCGGTAGGAGTGGCAATAACTAGTCCATCCGCCTGATAAGTGGTAAGATATTCATCATTGATGGAGGCATGGATAGCAATCATGGAAGAACTGTCTCGTTTGAGTACTGCAATTTCGTTAAGCGCAAAAGGATAACCTTTAATTTCACCCATATTACTCTCTATTTGTAGAATGCTGCGTTCTTCAATCTTATATTGTCCACTGTGTATTTCATTAAAAGTGATGCCCATGTCCTCGGGAGAAACATCAGCTAAAAAGCCCAACCTCCCAGTATTAATGCCTAAAATTGGAATATTTTTTCTGCCTACCTGGCTGGCGGCTTTAAGAAATGTTCCGTCTCCGCCAATGCTAATTACCATGTCTGCATCGAATTCATCGTTACCTATAAGACCATCTACTTTGGGGGTAAAATGAAGATCTTTAGTAAGGAATTCGTAGAACTCCCAATATACGTAAATCTCTGCCCCGTGTTGTTTTAGAAGTGTAAATAGAGTCTCGGCATGTACCGACTTTTTTGCTTGGAAACAATTTCCAAAAATGGCAAATTTCATCTTATTTTAATTTAAAAGAGTTACTTTTTATGAATATTTTTGAAGCAAATGACCTACTATTCAGTAAATCCTATTACTTTTGCAGTTAAAATGTAATATGCAAATTTGGGGAATCTTTTTTAAATTATAGGTATAATAAAGGCTTATTTTTCTTTTTTTTGAGAAAAAAGTACAAGAATTCCCGACACATAGAAAATTAATTATGACAAAGTTAAGTGTAAACATCAACAAAGTGGCAACTATTCGTAATGCACGAGGAGGGAATACTCCAAATGTGACCAAAGTTGCATTAGACTGTGAGGCATTTGGTGCGGACGGAATTACTGTTCATCCTCGTCCAGATGAAAGGCATATTCGCCGTGCCGACGTGTACGATATACGTCCACTACTGAAAACTGAATTCAACATAGAAGGTTATCCTACTCCTGAATTTATCGAACTCATATTGCAGGTGAAACCCAATCAAGTGACTTTAGTTCCGGACGATCCTTCACAAATAACTTCTAATGCAGGATGGGATACTAAAAAAAATCAGAAATTTTTGTCTGAAGTGTTGGATGAATTCACTCACGCTGGAATACGAACCTCTTTATTTGTGGAACCAGATGCAGAAATGGTGGAATATGCTGCTAAAGCGGGTGCGGATAGAGTGGAACTCTATACGGAACCTTATGCCACCCTTTATGTAAAAAGTCCGGAAGCTGCGATTGCTCCATTCCTTGAAGCGGCTAAGGTAGCACGTGGTTTAGGGTTGGGATTAAATGCGGGTCATGATCTTAGTTTGGTTAATTTGAATTACCTTTATAAAAATATTCCTTGGATAGATGAAGTTTCCATTGGGCATGCTTTGATTAGTGATGCCCTTTACATGGGGTTAGAAAGAACAATTCAAGAATATAAAAATTGTTTGCACTAATGTTTTTTTAAACCTATGGAATAATTCCCCATTTCAAGTTGTCGGTCTGTGAATGTTTCTCTCACAGTAAATGGCGTACAAAATAAATAAGTAAAATGGCAAAGAATGATTTAACTTCCAAAGAATGGTGTGACTTGATCTTTCAAGGTAAGAATCAGGAATATGGTGCGTATAGATTGCGTGTGGACTCTCCTAAACGACACAATTGGGCATTGTTAATTATTCTCATTGTTATGCTTCTTTGTTTTAGCCTACTTAAAGTTGTTGAAATTTCAACACCGAAACAGAAGGAAGTTATGGTTGAAGTCACGAGTTTGTCTAAGTTAGATGAGCCTGTGGTTGTAGATATGTCTCGAGTCTCTAAACCGTCTGAAATCAAAAAGAAAGGGCATCTTGCATATGAAAGAACTCCTTCGCAGAAGTCAGCTCCTCGTATCGCAGCAGACAAGGGAGAAATAGGAGGGACAATTAAAAAAGTAGAAGGGAAATCTGAAAAGGTTAAGATTATAGCGGATAACCAAGGAGAAAAAGAAGCGGAGACGCGTAAAATATCTTCGGCTGCGGCTAGCAAATTGGTGGCTGGCGCTTTTGGCAGAGGTGCTTCCTTAGCGACTAGTGGAAATGGTGGTACCGGAACCAAAGCAGACGGAAGTCCGAAAGGAAATTCAGATACAGGAAGAAAGACAGGAGTTGGAGGTCATGGAACATTTAATCTGAATGGACGTTCACTAGGACCTGGGGGATTGCCATATCCTAGTTATAATGTAAGAGAAGAAGGAAAAGTGGTGGTTACAATTGTGGTCAATCCTGCGGGTAATGTGATCAGCACCAGCATTAATAAAATGACAAATACAGTTAGCTCCGCTTTACGTAAGGCAGCAGAAGATGCAGCTAAACGAGCACATTTTAATTCTGTGGATGGATTGAATAATCAAACAGGAACAATCACTTATTATTTCAAATTTAAATAAAAATAAAGATGGGAACAATTTATGTTTTTTTAGCCGAAGGCTTTGAAGAGATTGAAGCCATTTCTGTGATTGATATTCTACGTCGTGCAGGCATTCATACAATGATTATTTCAGTGATAGAAAGCAAGGTCGTTTCTGGTGCGCATGGCATTCCTGTGGTTGCTGATAATCTTTTTGAAGAAACCGATTTTGCAGATGCTGAGATGCTTGTGCTTCCGGGAGGAATGCCGGGAGCTGCCGGACTGGATGCTCACACGGGATTACGTTCTTTGATTTTAAAATTTGCAGAAGCAGGCAAACCTTTGGCTGCAATTTGTGCGGCTCCTATGGTTTATGGGAAATTGGGCCTACTCAAAGGTAAAAAGGTGACATGTTATCCCGGATTTGAAAAGTTTCTGGAAGGAGCTCTTTTAACAGATGAAGCCGTAGTAAGAGATGGCTCGCTTATCACAGGCCATGGACCTGGTGTAGCTTCGCTCTTTGCACTAGAAATAGTAAACTTCTTTTTAGGAAAAGCAAAGGTTGATGAGCTGATAAAATCCATGTTTATCACTTTACTTTAGCACATCTTTGTACAAAAGAATATTTTCTTTTGTACAATATAAAAATATCTTCTGTACAAAACAATCTATTGTTTTGTACAGGACAGTGATAATTTCTAATGAAGACTTTCTTTTTCTTATCTCAAAAGATTTTTTTAGTCTATGCTTTCTAGGCCGCCCTATAACGAATTGTGTGAGAAGTTAGTAGGAAAAAGCAACAAAAAAATCGAAACTGGTGACAGGCGCGTAGGGTGCGTAGGGTTTTTCTTAGACTTTATATACTAATATAGATAGATATGATTTATATAATAGTATATATAGTATTAGGAGTTAAGAAAACACCTCCGCACCCTACGCATCCTCCGCGCCCGAATTTAAAAAAGCGTTTGGAATTGACTATTAATTTCTCATTATCAGCCAAATGGCTTCTGCCTTCAAAAAGTATTCTTTTACGCTCCATTTCATCCAAATCAATCTCATAAATGCAATAAACACTACTATAATGAGCGTTTTTTATCTCATGATCTCTACCTGATCACTGAAAAACAACAATGGGGCGTGACTAACAGCTACCTTTACAACCGGGTATCTATTAAAGCCACCTACAAAAAATACAGTTTACTCCACTAACACTTTCACACCTCTGATTCGTGACGGATACTTTTTTTCATTTTGCCACAACCATTGTAGTGAGCAATATTATAAATCTTCCTAAAAATAACCTTAAATTCTGGCTTTCATGCAGCTAAATTAGTACATTTGGCAAATAGTTTGTTGTATCTTAATTAGTATAAACTAAATAAATAAAGAATATGCCTATTTCATGGATTATATTTATTGGGATAGCCGTGATAAGCTATCTGGTGCAAGCGTCATTGCAAAGTAAGTTTAAGAAGTACTCTAAGATTCCTCTTTCAAACGGGATGACCGGTCGTGATGTGGCCTTACAAATGCTTCATGATAACGGAATTTATGATGTGCAGGTAACCAGTACACCGGGACACCTGACAGATCACTATAATCCTGCCAATAAGACAGTCAATCTGAGTGAAAGCGTTTATTCTACCAATAGTGTGTCAGCGGCAGCGGTGGCAGCTCACGAATGCGGTCATGCGGTGCAGCATGCTCATGCTTATGCTCCGCTTACTCTTCGTTCTAAGCTGGTTCCAGTAGTGACGTTCTCTTCACAATGGATGACTTGGTTATTGCTTGGAGGTATTTTGATGATTAACTCTTTTCCACAGTTATTATTGGGAGGGATTATTCTTTTTGCCATGACTACTTTATTTAGCTTTGTCACCTTACCGGTAGAGATTAACGCCAGCAAGCGGGCATTGGTGTGGCTAAGTAGCGCAGGCATTACTAATTCTTATAATCACACTCAGGCAGAAGATGCCCTTCGTTCGGCTGCCTATACTTACGTTGTCGCTGCTTTGGGTTCTTTGGCTACATTGATTTATTATGTGATGATCTTTATGGGAAGAAGGAACTAATCTGAGAAATAAAAAAGGAGCTGCATTCATTAAGTGTAGCTCCTTTTTTGAGTATACTCGACTGAGGGTTATTGTTGGGGAGATTGCCAGAAGTATTGCGCATTGTCAGTTTTTTCTTTTTCTGCATTTCCAGCTTGGATCGCAGACGCTGGGTAAAGCTTTATAAATGTATTGGAAGGTTTATGCTCCATCGGAGTTTCTGTATTATATCCGGTATTCAGCACACATTCTAAATAATAAAGATTTTTGGTCATGTAATAACCCAAATAATGTTCTTTCGTTTGTTTTTCTTTATTGTTCCAGTTTGCATCCTCATTGAGTAAGAGAGGCGCTTCACTGATCAATCGTTCGCGAACCTCGGCAATGCTGAGTAAAGTCCCGTTTTCATCCGTGACGTATGCATTAAAAGTGGGATCCATCCATATCCATTTATCTAATGTATTAGAATAAACCACATTAATAACATGACAATCATCAATATATTTTTTAGGCATACAAGTGACATAACGAGATTTGAATCCCATAGCCAAATAACATTCATTTAGTAACTGAGCCATCATACGACAGTTAATCCCCCTATTCTCTTTTTTGCAAATCTTAACCAGATCAATCGCATTCTTAGATTCGGGGCTCATTGAAGTTCCATCGTGACGAACTACATTGTGTGCCCAGTGAAGCAGATTCTTTATTTTAGAAATCTCATTCCCGCTTCCGGCGATGCTATCCAAATTAAAGTATTCGCGAATGCGTACCAAGTTACGATCATTCGGAGGTAAATAGGTGAATATGGGAAGGGTGGAATCCACCTTGTTTGTGTACACACCACCTTGCTTCAAAATATACTGATAATCCCCCTCAGCCCGAATCTTTTTCATCAACAAGATGAATCTTTTGTCCTTTCTTATATTGTCTAAATCAGAATCTTTGTTGGCATGACTATAGTTTGTCCAACCGTTTTCTACTGCTCTTGCAAAAGATTCTACCGCCTTCTTTTTTTTGTTTTGTAGTGACTGATAGCAGGTAAGGTCATAGTATAGGAGTCCGTTCATAGAATTAGCTATCTTCTTTATACTATCAGGATAAGACTGAAAAGCTGTTATCATATCTTTATTTATCTGCTCAGCTTTTTGGTAGTCTTTTGCATCCCTGGCTTTTTTAATTAAGCCGTATTGTTCAGTGAAGCGCTTTTGTACTTCGTTAATTGTGATTTGTGCGTATGAGGAAGATGTACTCCAAATAAGCAAAAGCAAGCAAAGAATCTTTTTCATCGTTCTATTATTATGAGTTTTTCTTTACTACAACATATTTAATGCCATAATTGTAAATATTAGATATTCAGATGTTTAAGAGGAATGATGCCTGTCCATTTATGAACAAACTGTTCAGAATCGGACACTTCTATCCTCAATTGATTTGATGCAAAGGTATTTTGATAAAAAAAGGCATATCTCCTTGTGTACTTCTTTTTCTTATAGTGGAAGAGGGGATAGCGAATGATGGATAGATGATAGTAAATGGACGTTTTTTTTATAAAATCAATAATTTAGTGTAACTTTGCGCCACAAAACGAAAATTTATTATGGCCAAACCAAGTATACCTAAAGGAACGCGTGACTTTTCGCCCATTGAAATGGCGAAGCGTAATTATATATTCAACACCATTCGTGAAGTTTTTCATCTGTTTGGTTTTGAACAAATAGAGACTCCCTCGATGGAAAATCTTTCTACATTGATGGGAAAGTACGGAGATGAAGGAGATAAGCTACTGTTTAAGATATTGGATTCAGGAGATTATTTAGGAGATCTTGATGTGAAAACGCTTTTAAGGGAAACTATAAAAAAAGCTCAGGAAGAAGGCCTTATTGTTGAGCAGAATGCTAAAAGTTATGATATTAAAGTTCCTATAGAAGACTTTGATATAAAATTGAAAAGTACAATAAAGAAACTTATTGATTCAGGTGTTGGAAGGGAGAAAGGGTTGCGTTATGACTTAACCGTACCTTTTGCCCGTTACGTGGTGATGCATCGGGATGAGCTGAGTTTCCCCTTCAAACGTTATCAGATTCAACCTGTATGGCGTGCTGATCGTCCTCAAAAAGGACGTTACCGCGAATTTTATCAATGTGACGCCGATGTGGTGGGAAGCAATTCCTTACTGAATGAAGTGGAATTGATGCAGTTGGTGGATGCTGTTTTCAATCGCTTGGGAATAAGGGTATCTATCAAAATAAACAATCGGAAAATATTAAGCGGTATAGCTGAGATTATTGGTGAAGCGGATAAGATTGTTGATATCACGGTGGCCATTGATAAGTTGGATAAGATTGGTTTGGAGAATGTGAATGTAGAACTTGCTTCCAAAGGTATTTCCGATGAGGCTATAGCAAAACTGCAACCGATTATTCTTTTGAGTGGAACAAATACAGAAAAACTGCAAACGCTGAAAACAGTTCTTGCCAGCAGTGAGGTGGGTATGAAAGGAGTAGAGGAGAGCGAATATATATTGACTCATCTTTCTCTTTTAAATATTCAATCAGAAATGGAGCTTGACTTAACTCTTGCCCGTGGATTAAATTATTATACAGGGGCTATTTTTGAGGTTAAAGCGCTAGATGTACCAATGGGAAGTATCACTGGAGGTGGGCGATATGACAATCTGACAGGAGTCTTTGGCATGGCGGGAGTTTCCGGTGTAGGAATTTCTTTTGGAGCCGACCGTATTTTTGATGTTCTTAATCAATTGGAACTTTATCCCAAAGAAGCCGTGAATGGTACACAACTCCTGTTTGTGAACTTTGGTGAGAATGAGGCTGCTTATTGTTTGCCTTTACTGACAAAAGCCCGTGAAGCTAATATTCGAGCTGAGTTGTACCCGGATGCTGCTAAAATGAAGAAGCAGATGGGGTATGCAAATGATAAACAGATTCCTTTTGTTGCCATAGCCGGTGAAAATGAAATAAAGGAAAGCAAAGTGATGCTTAAAAATATGGAGAGTGGCGATCAGCAATTAATGGATATTGCTCAATTAATAGCTACTGTAGCTCAATAATAGAATTAACTAATTTTAGTTTAAAGAAAAGTCAATTTGTCAGTCCCATGCTACAAATTGACTTTTTTGTTCCATGAAGAAGCCTCTTCTTGTCTTTTTTTGGCGGTTCGACTCCTTTGGCATAGTTTTGGCAGTATATTTAGCGTTATCAATAAAATATAGCGTTAAACAAATAAAAGATTAAAGAATTATGAACATTAAACCATTAGCAGACAGAGTACTTATTCTTCCTGCAGTAGCAGAAGAAAAGACAATCGGTGGCATTATCATCCCCGATACAGCAAAAGAAAAACCTTTGAAAGGTGAAGTTGTGGCAGTAGGTCACGGTACGAAAGATGAAAATATGGTACTGAAGGTTGGGGATTCCGTCCTTTTTGGAAAATATGCTGGAACTGAACTAGAAGTAGAAGGTACCAAATACCTTATTATGCGTCAAAGTGATGTTCTTGCAACTCTCTAATTTCTAATTATTTATTTCATTAATCATTTTTAATTTTAAAATTATGGCTAAGGATATAGTATTTGATATTGATGCTCGTGACCAACTTAAAAAAGGTGTTGATGAGCTTGCTAATGCAGTAAAAGTAACTCTCGGACCTAAAGGCCGCAATGTAATTATTGAAAAGAAATTTGGCGCTCCTCAGATCACTAAAGACGGTGTAACGGTAGCTAAAGAAGTAGAATTGAGTGATCCTTTTCAGAACACAGGTGCTCAGTTAGTAAAAGAAGTAGCTTCTAAAACTGGTGATGACGCTGGTGACGGAACAACAACTGCAACCGTTCTTGCTCAGTCTATTATAGGGGTAGGTTTGAAAAATGTTACTGCCGGAGCAAATCCAATGGATTTGAAACGTGGTATTGATAAAGCTGTTGCTGTAGTAGTAGAATCTATCAAAAAACAATCTGAAAAAGTAGGTGATAACTACGACAAGATTGAACAAGTAGCCCGTATCTCTGCAAATAATGACGCTGCTATCGGTAAATTGGTGGCAGACGCTATGCGTAAGGTTTCCAAAGATGGTGTGATCACTATTGAAGAAGCTAAAGGTACTGATACTACCATTGGTTTAGTGGAAGGTATGCAGTTTGATCGGGGTTACCTTTCTGCTTATTTCGTAACCAATACAGAAAAGATGGAATGTGAAATGGAAAAACCATACATTCTTATTTATGATAAAAAGATTTCTAATCTGAAGGATATGCTTCCTATTTTGGAACCGGCTGTACAAACAGGTCGTCCATTATTGATCATAGCTGAAGATGTAGATAGCGAGGCATTAACTACTTTGGTAGTGAACCGTCTTCGTTCTCAGTTAAAAATCTGTGCAGTAAAAGCTCCGGGCTTTGGCGACAGAAGAAAAGAAATGCTTGAAGATATTGCCATCTTGACAGGCGGTTTAGTAATCAGCGAAGAAAAAGGACTGAAACTGGAACAAGCAACACTCGAAATGCTTGGTTCTGCTGACAAAGTGACTATCTCAAAAGATAATACGATCATTGTGAATGGTGCTGGTGCTAAAGAAAATATAGTAACCCGTGTGAACCAGATCAAGGCTCAGATTAATACTACAACATCCGATTATGATAAAGAAAAACTTCAGGAACGTTTGGCTAAATTGTCAGGTGGAGTTGCTGTTCTTTATGTTGGTGCTGCTTCTGAAGTAGAAATGAAAGAAAAGAAAGACCGTGTGGATGATGCTCTTTGTGCAACACGTGCGGCTATTGAAGAAGGAATTGTTCCGGGTGGTGGTGTAGCTTACATTCGCGCTATCGAACAGTTAGAAGGTTTGAAGGGAGACAATGCCGATGAAACAACTGGTATTGAAATTATCAAACGTGCTATTGAAGAGCCTCTTCGTCAGATTGTAGCCAATGCTGGTAAAGAAGGTGCTGTTGTAGTTCAGAAAGTTCGTGAAGGTAAAGGCGACTTTGGTTATAATGCACACACAGACGTATATGAGCACATGTTTGCTGCCGGAGTTGTTGATCCTGCAAAAGTAACCCGTGTAGCTCTTGAAAACGCGGCTTCTATAGCAGGTATGCTTTTAACAACAGAATGTGTTATTGTAGAAAAGAAAGAAGATAAACCGGAAATGCCAATGGGTGCTCCAGGAATGGGCGGCATGGGTGGAATGATGTAATAATCTTCCTAAAATCAATATAGTAAAATGAGAGACTGTCCCTTGTGAACAGTCTCTCATTTTTATTTTTTTACTCTTCTGGTTGTTTGTTCTTGGAATATTTCATTTCCAGAATGAAGGCAATGATTAATCCAAGTCCACCAAAGATTAACACCGAAGCTCCATATACAATTCCTGCGATTTCTTTTACTTCATAATTTTCGCTGCCTATGTAGTAACCATTCATGGTATTTATACAAATAATAAATCCTACTAATAGTCCTAAGCCGACTCCAACTAAAAGGCATCCGGCTTTTAAGGCACCGAATGAAAAGTTCTTGAATACTTTTGAAGGAAAAGAAAACTTATTCTCAATCATTGAAGCATCAAACTTGTCTCCTATCTTTTCAAGGATAAATAAGCGCTCTTTCTTTCTGACAAAGAGCTCAAATAATTTGTAAATTCCCAAAGTTATTATTCCAATAATCAGTGGTACCATAATAAAATCCATCATAATTTTATGTTTTTAAGTGAATTAATTCGTTCTTTGTAATGTTTGACGTTGTAGAATGAGAAAGGTTACACATTTTAGAAAGAAAAATATTTTTTTCTAAATATGTAACCAATCCGCAATAGCTGCGTCTAAAAATATATGATGGAGCAACAGGATGAAGTAAACTATATAAAACGTATCTTGGAAGGAGAGACAAATTTGTTCTCTTACTTTCTTGATCGATATGGTCGACCCATCTATTCACTGATTGTACAAATTGTATCGTGTAAAGAAGATGCTGAAGAACTTACGCAAGATTCCTTTGTAAAAGCATTCCGCAAACTGGATTCCTATAAAGGAGATTGTAATTTTTCAACTTGGCTCTATCGGATTGCCTATAATACTGCCATATCTGCCACGCGTAAACAAAAGAAAGATTTTCTTTCTATTGAAGAGTCTGTTATTGATAATGTTTCCGATAAAGAAGTGGATGAAATGTTAGGTGATTCAAGTAATGAAGAGATTATAAGTAAACTGGAACGGGCTCTTACCATGCTTAATGCTGACGAAAGGGTATTGATCGCTCTCTTTTATAATGAAGATAAGTCGGTAGAAGAACTGGCCTCAATTTTGAAATTAACTACTTCGAATGCAAAAGTGAAATTGCATCGCATTCGTAAAAAGTTATATGTACTAATAAACAACTTGTAATGATGAAAATGAATCAAGATAAAGACTGTGCATTAAAGGAAGCCCTTAGAAAATCTTCTTCGGGAAATTTACCTTTTAATTTCACTGATAGGATGATAATGCGAATTAATGCTGAGGCTGAGAAAAAACAAAAACGTGCTTATGTGCTGAATATTTGTATTTTGTCTTTCGTTTCAGCCTTGTTGATTGGCTTTGTCGTTTTTGCGTTGACTACTTTTTGTTCGTTTAATCTAGTAGAGAGCTTACAAAGAATCAAGTTCTCCTCAGATTCCTTGCAAATTTTTGGATTCTATTTTTATATTGCTTTTTTAGTTCTTGGTCTGCTTGGACTCGACTATTGGTTACGTAAACTTAAACAACGATTGTAAGGTAGATTATATAATAATAAAAAAAGTGGAACTCATCAGATTCCACTTTTTTAAATATATCGAAAGATTATTAATTGATTACCTTAAAAGTTTGATTTAGTTTATTGCCTGAAATTCTTATCAGGTAAAGACCTTTGGAAAGACCTTCCAGGCTAATTATTTCTTCCTGCTTATTTGAAACCTCATCAAAATGTTTGCTAAGAATTTTTTGTCCGTTCACATTAAAAACATTGATTTGTACATTTGAATCCCCTTGCGTAAATAGAAAATTGATTAATTGTTTATTCCCGGAAGTAGTATACATAAGAATCTTTTCCGCAATATTAGAAATTTCCTCAATGCCAGTTGACTTTTCTATTACTTCTACAATTCCTGCGAAAGCGTTGATCTTGCCATATCCCCACGTATTGTTTCCGTCGGGAAGAATAGCTCCCGTATAAGTATCATTGATTGCTGTTTGTTGGAATATGGATTTTACTTTTTCCGGTGTAAGATCAGGATCAGCTTGCAGCCAAGTGGCAAGAACGCCTGTAACGTAAGGAGCAGCCATTGAAGTACCTGCCATCATACCATAGTAATAAGTGTGTCCGTTCATAGTTGTTGATTTTACTCTCTGAGTAGGATCTGTCGTATCGTAACTGGATACAGATGAAGCTATATAAGTTCCAGGAGCTGTTATTTCCGGCTTCATACGTCCATCTACAGTGGGACCCATGCTCGAAAAAGAAGCAATTGTGCTTAATGTTTCACTTGGTGTGATATAAGTTGCATTTTGCAAATTAGTAAATATTGTTTTACTAGTATAAGCACCTACGCTAACAATCTGTTTGCCGGTTCCACCTATTTCTCCTGTCGAGTAATCATTATCTCCGTCATACCATCCAGATTGATTATTATTGGTAAAAGAACATTGACTATCATCGCTCCATGCATGTACCGTTCCTTCTGTTGCTTTTATAATAAGCTCAAGACAGTTACCAGCCTTAATAGAATTTAATTCAGAATATATATATATATTAGGTTTATTATTCAATGCATCGATCCCTGTATATAAATAAATTGATCCTGAAGCACCATTAGTTAAAGTAGATAGTCGAATTCTTTCGTTATTTATTGTTGAGGCACTGTTGTATTCGGAACTAGTATAAACTGTTTTCATATTAATTGAATCATAAACACATACTTGTACTTTATAATCTTTCTCAGTTTCTCCCCATATATCACAAGCTATATTATCTGTAAAGCTAAAGAATGTTTTTAATATTGTATCTGATGGAGTAAATGATTTTGAAGCATGTATATGACTATTTCCTTCATTCCCCGCGGCACCCACCAATAATCGTCCTTTTCCTTGTAGCTCATTAGTCAATTGATCGAAAGAGGATGTTCCGTCATGTGGCCCTACATGACTGCCTAAACTCATATTAATAACACAAGGTTTACCTACGGAAGTTGCATAGTCATAAATATAGTTTATGCCATCTACAATATCTACATCACTTCCCCGGTAAGACACTAATACAATATCCGCTTCCCCGGCAATTCCATAGTAAGTATTCTTGTTGGATTGGTCTGCTCCGACAGCAATTCCCGTGACATGCGTTCCGTGAGACTCATTTCTCATGTCATAAGCTGCGGTTAATATAGCATCTTGATTTATATATTCTTTTCCATAGTCGAAGCCAGAAGGTGCTGTACCTGTTTCTGCATTCTGGTCCCACACCCTTTTTATGCGGAACGCTGATTGATCGGCATTGTAGAAATTCGGATGTCCATATTCAAAACCGTTATCAATAATTCCTACAACCACATCTTTACCGAAGAATGGTCCGCTCAACGGAGTTGTTCCAGTTTGTACTTTATCAACGTAGGATGCAACTCTAGCCTTGTCCATTCTTTTATGAACCGGAGTCCCGATCTGTACATATTTCACCTCTGGCAAAGCAGCGATGGTTTCTAGCATATCAATGGGAACCAAAGCTGTAACTATATCCCCTGTGCGAGTCTTGATTTTTATATCTTCCTGTTCCAGCACTTCTGCATCGGCATTCTCTGCCAAATAAATGAAAGTATTGACATATTCCTGTGAATCGGATTGTCTTGCAATGACACTTTTATAAAGCGCTTTTTTTTGTATTGAAGATATGTCCGTTTGCTTTATACTTGTCAAAAAATACTTGGTGTAAGAAGATAGTTTTCCCGAAATAGATTGATCTTGTGCTGACACAAAAAAGGAAAAAAATAAGAAATAATACAATAGTGCTATCCGTTTCATTTGTTTTGTTATTAAATGATTTAACTTTTGTGATTATGTTGCTATGCTATTTCTCTTTTCCGGACTTTTTTGTTTATTTCAATGTAAGTAATGCCTTTAAGCTGAATCAGTAAAGCTATATTTTTTATAGGAATTGAAAAGGTGCCTATTGTCTCAGTATATCTCACTATATTTCCACCTAGCTTTTCAATATCTTCTTTATTAAAGGAACTGTCAGTGTGTAAGAATCCTGAAACAAAAAATTGATGATCTTGTTCTCTCAAAGAATAGTGCTCTATTAACGCCTGCGATGGAACAAATAGTTCCAATGAATCATCCCCACCTGCTTCTTCGGTTAAATCTCTCCAAAAAGATTTGAAACTATTGGATAATGAAATTTTCTTTGTAATTACGGGTTGATTATTTTCTTTATTAAAGCTTTTACGAGATGATGAACACCCCAGTAAAATACCTACTATTAGGGCGCTAAAGAGCATCTTTGTCTTCATCTTATAAACTCTTTTATGATTTAATATCGCAAATATATATTTTTTTTTAAAGAAATACTAATTATATTACTAAATATAGATGGAATAGAGGTTTTGATTACGTTTTTGGTAAAGATAAATGCATTTTGATTTCATGGAACGAATCTTTTTGCGAAGATAAAATTTCTCAAAGATCACTCCCGTGTAGAAAAAAGAGGGGGTAGTCTTGAAAAAGATGGCTTTTGATGAGATTGTTTTTTTTTCGGGTACTAAAAGAAATGTATTTGATTGAAAGTTGTTGTTGGATTGTACAGGCGGATAGTACCTGCATAGCTTATCTATAAAGTCAACTATCTGGTTTGTTGACCTGGTCTTTGAGTATACAGAAATAATAGCTTACTGTTTTCTTGCTTTACAAATAAAACTTTTAGAGTAATTTTTCAATGTCTTTTTCTATTTTTAGCGGAGTGGTAATAGGTGCATAACGATCAACCACAATTCCTTCTTTATCCACCAAGAATTTGGTAAAATTCCACTTTATGGCACTTCCCAGAAAACCTTTGGTGTTTTCTTTAAGATATTTAAAGAGTGGATCGGCATTCTCTCCTTTTACTTCTATCTTGGCAAAAGTTTGAAAGGTTGTTTTGTATTTCATTTCACAAAAGGCTACTAGCTCTTCATTGCTGCCTTGTGCTTGATTGCCAAATTGATTGCAAGGGAAGTCCAGAATCTCGAAGCCTTGGTTTTTGTACTTGTCATACAGCTCTTGCAACTCTTTATATTGAGGAGTGAAACCACAGGCTGTTGCAGTATTAACTATCAACAAAACTTTTCCTTTGTAATTGGCCATGGAAACTTCGTTTCCTTTGGTGTCTTTTACTTTTAAATCATATATACTCATATCATTTTTTGTTTTTAGTTATATGGCAAATATATGCATTAAAAGTGTTAGTTTTGTATAACGGACAATAATGTTTCCGGTTAAATGTGTAAAACTAAACAATAGATGTATGTTCATCAAAAAAATGCTAGAAGAACTGGCAGACAAATATAATGTTCCTGCTTTTATAGAAACAGATCCTATTCAATTTCCCCGAAGATTTTCCCGATTGGAGGATATTGAAATATCAGCTTTACTTACATCTGTCATTACTTGGGGAAGGCGCGGACTTATTTGCAGAGATGCTGAAAAACTACATCAATTATTGGGTGATAGTCCGTATCATTATGTAATGAATAAGGAATGGACTGTACTCAAAGATTCGGAAAAGAACATTCACCGTACTTTTTTTGAACGAGATTTGTGGACTATTTGCCAAGGGCTCTATCGTTATTATCTTGAAAATGATTCTTTGGAGGTCCTGTTTTTGAAGGATGGAATTTTAGGTGGATTAGATAACCTTTCTCAGCTAATGAATACTCGTCATATTTCTTCTCCACTTACTAAAAGTCCTTGTAAAAGAACTAATTTGATGCTCCGTTGGTTAGTGAGAAATGATGGAATAGTAGACATGGGAGTGTGGCGAAAGATCTCTCCATCTCAACTAATTATTCCATTGGATCTCCATGTGGGAAGAGTTTCCAGAACTATTTGGGATGATCTTCCTAAGACAGAAAGGCTTTCAATGGCACTGAAAATTACGGATTATCTTTCTCAACTTTGTCCTGAAGATCCTTGTAAATACGATTTTGCTTTATTTGGTTTTGGAGAGGAACAGAGTAGGATGTCAAAATATAAATAGTCAGCAGTTTACCTTACGGAGCCAGTCGTTCTATCTTCCAACTCCAGTCACTTTGCAAGGTGTAAAGGAAACGATCGTGCAGCCGGTTTTCCCGGCCTTGCCAAAACTCAATGCGACTAGGAGACACAGCATAACCGCCCCAATTATCAGGTCTTTCTATCTCACGCCCGGCATAACGAATGCTTTCCTTTAGAAAAGCCTGAATAATATCCATCCTACTCGCTATAGGTTGACTTTGAGGAGAAATTCTGGCTCCAATTCTGCTTTTATAAGGTCTGGTTCTGAAATATTCGTCAGAAACCTGTGCCGGAAGTTTGGCTGCAATTCCTTCCACATGGACTTGTCTCTCCAATTCATGCCACAAAAAAGTAAGAGAGATATAAGGAGAATTTGCTAATTGTTGTCCTTTGCGACTTTCGTAATTGGTGTAGAACACAAATTTTTCGTCACGTAACTCTTTCAGTAAAACACAACGGGTAGAAGGTTTTCCCTCTTCAGAAACCGTCCCTACAATCACTGCCGTAGGTTCATTTACTTTTAAGCTGATTGCTTCTTCCAACCATTGTTGAAATTGAATAAGCGGATTGTCTGATAAATCGCTCCGTTTTAGTCCGCCTTTTGAGTACTCTCTCCGTATATTGGCAATCTCAGTTTTCATATTCTTTCTCTATGTTTCGAGCAAAGTTAAATAAATAGTTCGATTTTACAACAGAATTCAAGGTGCATTCAATAAAAAGCAGTTCCTTTGTGGAGATAAAAAATTAAATAAAATGAGAAGTTTTGCATCAGACAATAATTCGGGCGTTCATCCTTTAGTGATGGAAGCTCTTATCAAAGCTAATACAGATCATGCTTTTGGTTATGGGGATGATCAGTGGACAGAGGAAGCTATTGAAAAGATTAGGGAAACGTTCACTCCCAACTGTGAACCACTGTTTGTTTTTAATGGAACCGGTAGTAATATTGTGGCTTTACAGTTGCTCACCCGTCCGTTTCATTCTATTCTTTGTGCCGAAACCGCACATATCTATGTGGATGAATGTGGTTCTCCCGTGAAAAATACTGGCTGCCAGATCCGTCCGATCGATACTCCCGACGGAAAACTTACACCTGAACTTATTTTGCCTCATCTTCATGGCTTTAATGATCAGCAGCATTCCCAACCGGGCGCTATTTATCTTTCTCAATGTACTGAGTTGGGCACTGTTTACACGGTGGAAGAGCTGAAAGCCATTACTGCGCTTGCCCATCAATATGGAATGTATGTACACATGGATGGAGCTCGCATAGCTAATGCTGCTGTCACATTGAATGTGTCTTTGAAAGAATTAACGGCCGATTGTGGCATTGATGTACTTAGTTTTGGTGGAACAAAGAATGGATTAATGATGGGAGAGTGTGTGATTGTTTTCAATCCTTCTTTGGTAAAAGAGGCTAAATTTTATAGAAAACAATCGGCTCAGTTAGCGTCCAAAATGCGTTATCTATCCTGCCAGTTTACTGCCTATCTTACCGATAATCTTTGGTTAAAGAATGCCACTCATGCCAATAATATGGCACAATTACTTTATAAAGAGTTAAATAAATATCCTGATATACATTTTACGCAAAAGCCTGAGACGAATGCGCTTTTTTTTACGATGCCTCGTCCGGTCATTGATAAACTGCTGGAATCTTATTTCTTTTATTTTTGGAAGGAAGAGAATAACGAAATTCGCCTGGTTACTTCTTTTGATACAACGGAAGATGATGTGAAGGGGTTTATCAATGCTTTGAAGAAGATTTAGTAAAAGAGATGTGTTGCTTGTGAGAAATATATAGATCGCTAAGAAAGAATAATATTCATGCATTTTTTTATTTAAGAATGCATTTAGATTTTATTTTGATTATATTTACAGTAAATTTATTCCGATTGTGATTTTATCAATATAGTTAAAATGTTATGAATTTTATTTCTGAATATCAACTCAATGAGTTATTAAGTGGTGGGCTCGACTTTCTGTTCATATTAAATATGGATGGAGATATTATTGCAGTAAACTTAGCTGTTACTTCTATATTGGAGTATTCTTTTGAGGACTTGAATGGAAAGAACCTTCTTACTGTTTATCCTAATCAATATAAAGCGAAATTTGGTGTAACTATACCTTTAGTTATTAAAGGAGATATCTCTTCCTGTCCATATCCGTTTATAACAAAAGAGAAAGAAATAATTCCGGTTGACACCAAATTTTATGTGGGGTGGTGGAACGAAGAGAATGTTATTGCTGCCGTTAGTACTAATCTATCCGCACAATATTTCTCTAAAGAAGTATTTCTCAGTATTTTTAATAGCTCTCAGGTAATGTTAACTATTGGCACGATCGATTCCAACATTATTTTTAATGTCAATCGTGCTTTTATTGATAATATTGGATATTCTTTGGAAGACATATCGGGCAAAACAGTGCAAGAATTGGGCTTGTTTTATGATTATGACCAAAGAGAGAAGATGCTTGAACAATTTAAGAAAGAAGGTAAGGCCGATGGAGAAGCGAAAATTAGAGTCAAATCTGGTGAACTAATCGTCTGTTTGCTTTCGTTTGAGCAAATAAAAATTCAAAATAATTTTTATTTGCTTGCCGCTGCAACAAATATTACTCAGCGAAAACAGATGGAAGAGAAGTTAAGATTTCTCAACCGACAACAAAAATTGCTTTCGGACGTTGCACAGCTTCTCAACAAACCGGGTGATTTTGATGATATTATTAATACCGTTTTAAGATTGATTGGTGAACATTCAGGAGTGAGTCGTGTCTATATCTGTGAAAATACACTAGATGAGCAGTTTACCAGTAACACTTATGAGTGGTGCAATGAAGGGATTGAAGGAAAAAAAGATGAATTTCAAATGGTTTCCTTCGATGAAGTTCCTTCCTGGAAAAAGATTTTAAATCAAGAGGGGCGTATTTTTTCAAAAAATATTCAGGAGCTTCCTCAGGATATGATCGATCTATTAGAACATTTGAATGTTAAATCAATATTGACTTATCCTATTTATCTACAAAATCATTTTTGGGGATTTGTTGGTTTCGATGACTGCTTACACAATAAAGATTGGTTGGATGATGAAGTAAACTTGCTTCTTATAGTAACTAGTAATATAACAAATGCCCTTGAACGGAAATTATATTTAAGTCAGTTTCAAAACAGCGAATTGCGACTAAGGCTCGCTTTGAGTGGAGCAAGAGAAGGCATGTGGGATTGGAATCTTCGGACAGATGAGATTTATTTTACCGATACTTGTTATACTATGCTTGGCTACAGTCCCGATGAATTAATAGGCAAAGAGCATTATTGGCAAGAATCTATTCATCCTGAGGACAGTGCTAAAAATATGGATATTTTTCAGGATCATTTGAAAGGTAAAACTGATTATTATGAGAACGTTTTCCGGGTAAAGGATAGCTTGGGCAAATGGAGATGGATATTAGATCATGGAAAGATTGTTGAGAGAGACAAAGATAATAAGGCAATTCGTGCCATTGGTACTCTTATCGATATAAGTAATCAAAAGGAAGTTGAGCAGCAATTGAAAGGATTGCTCGTAACAAAGGATAAGCTTTTTTCTATTATCTCACATGACCTTCGTGGTCCTATAGGTAGTTTTATGCAGGTCATTGAACTTCTTACCAGTGATATTGAGGTTAGTCCTGATATGCAAGATTCTCTTCTACATGAATTGAAAGATATGTCAAAAAATACATTTTATTTGTTAGAGAATTTACTTAATTGGTCAAGGTCTCAGCGAAGTGAAATTGTTTATAATCCAAGAGCTATTATTGTTAACGAACTGATAATTGAGAATATATCATTACTTACTAGCACCGCAGCACAAAAATCAATCCATATTCAATTTGAATCACAAACACATTATGCTGCTTATGGAGATTATGATATGGTTAATCTGGTCATTCGTAATCTTTTGTCCAATGCTATAAAGTTTACCCGTACTGGAGGACTAATAGATATTTCCCTATCCGAGCAAGATAGCTTTATAGAAATAGAAATTGCGGATGATGGGGTAGGTATGTCTCAGGAAATGGTAGATAATCTATTTGTGGATAACCAGTTTCACTCTACTTATGGCACAGGTAATGAAAAAGGGTCCGGTTTGGGGCTGGTACTTTGCAAAGACTTTGTTTTGCGAAATGGTGGATCTATAAGAGTGGAGAGTATTGTAGAGAAAGGAAGTAAATTCTTTTTTACTTTACCTGTATTTGAAAAGAAAATGCAATCCGATCTTTTGTCTATCACTGAACAAGAAAACGGAGACTAATGGGTCTCCGCTTTTTTAATATATAATGAATCGTTTATTTTCTGTAATAAGCTAATTCATCTTTATCGAATTTGTTGATAAATAGAGCATGTTTATCAATTTCACCTTCAGCATATCTCACGAAAACTTGTGCTGACTCGGCAAATGAATCACATTTTGAAGCATCTTGCACTAATAAATATCCCATCACTGTGTATGCTGCCATTTCAACTAATCTACGAGCCATAAAATCCAGTAGCTCTTGATCTTTTGAAGAAATGATCTTCTCAACAGCTGTTTCATATTTCTCAGTCATGTTTTTCAGTCGGTTACGTAAACCTTCAAAACCAGGAGCGACAGGCATTACTTGGTATTCTTTAATGCGGGCAAGGTAAGCTCCGTTTGTTACATAACGGATAGCGGCTACCACTTGAAGTTGGGTAGTTCCTTCGTAGATACTGGTGATACGCGCATCACGATAGATACGTTCGCAAGCATAATCTTTCATGAAACCAGAACCACCGTGAATTTGAATACAGTCGTATGCATTTTGATTGGCAAATTCACTGCCCATTCCTTTAGCCAATGGAGTAAAGCTATCTGCTAGTTTTAAGAAAGTCTTTTGTTCGGTTCGTTCTTCCGGTGTCAGTTTACGCTCTTTTGAAATGTCATCCAATGATTTGTAAATATCCACAAAGCGGGCGTTTTCATATAAAAGTGTGCGGGAAGCGTCTAACTTGGCTTTCATGAGTGAAAGGATTTCGTATATCGCTGGAAATTCCACAATTGCTTTACCGAATTGTTTGCGGTCTTTTGCATAAGTTAATGCTTCATTATAAGCTGCTTGTGAAAGACCAACTGCCTGAGCGGCAATGCCTAGGCGGGCACCGTTCATCAGTGCCATTACATACTTGATAAGTCCTAACTTGCGATCTCCACAAAGTTCGGCTTTGGCATTTTTAAATACTAGTTCACAAGTAGGAGAACCTTTAATACCCATCTTGTTTTCAATACGGCGAACGTTTACTCCACCATTCTTTTTGTCATAGATGAACATGGAAAGACCACGACCATCATGAGTCCCCTCTTCCGAACGGGCAAGAACCAAGTGAATATCTGCATCACCATTGGTAATGAAACGTTTCACTCCATTCAGATACCAACATTCATCTTTTTCGCTGTAAGATGCTTTAAGCATTACAGCTTGAAGATCCGAACCTGCATCTGGTTCGGTTAAGTCCATTGACATGGTCTCTCCTCCGCAAACACGGGTAATATATTGTTTTTTTTGATCTTCGTTACCAAATTCGTAAAGTGTTTCCGCACAATCCTGCAATCCCCAAAGATTTTCAAACCCGGCATCACTGCGTGAAACCATATCGGCTGCCATGATGTAAGGAACAACCGGAAAGTTTAATCCACCAAATCGACGGGGCATAGCTACACCCATTAAGCCGGCATCCACCACTGCTTTCAGGTTTTGAGCTGTTCCGCTGGCATATTTTACACGGTTATTAATAACCTGCGGACCTTCGTGATCCACATCTTCTGCGTTTGGTGCTATAATATCTCCACAGATCTCTCCTACAATTTCCAGTATTTTATCATAGCTGTCCATTGCATCTTCAAAATCTACGGGAGCATAGTCATAAATCTCTTTGTCAGCATAGTTGCGCTCTTTGAGTTCAACAATTCTCTTCATCAACGGATGATTGAGATGATGCTTTAATTCTGGTGTATCTAAATAAAAGTTTGCCATAATTTTTTTTATCTTTAAACGGGTAAATGAAATGTGATAGGAATAGTATAATATACATTTTGATGAACGCCTATACTACGTCTTTTCGTTTCAGCATTCCATATATTCCACAGCATCAGCTTTATTATCTACCCATTGATAGTGTTTATTAATATAAACGGTATCCTGAGCGGCAATTGTCTGGCAAAAGCCAGTTGCTATCAATAAACTAATGATGATTCCTTTCATCTTTTCTGTATTTACTACTTTGAATTTTGTTTATAGTATTTAATCATTTTCGGCACAACTTCTTCTACTGTCCCGTTGATTACATAATCTGCTATTGTATTAATCGGTGCACTTGCATCATTATTAATAGAGATAATAATAGCACTTTCCTGCATACCGGCAATATGCTGAATCTGTCCTGAGATACCGCAAGCAATATAAAGCTTGGGGCGAACGGTTACACCTGTCTGACCAATTTGGCGGTCATGATCGGCAAAGCCTGCATCTACAGCTGCACGAGAAGCACCTACTTCTCCATTGAGAACTTTGGCCAAGTCGAATAGTAACTTGAAGTTATCTTTAGAACCTACACCGTAACCTCCGGCAATAATAATGGGTGATCCCTTAATGTTTGTCTTTGATTTTTCTATGTGCCGTTCAATCACTTTTACTACATAATCAGTGTCGGCTACAAATTTCTTCACGTCATGGCGAATCACTTCTCCTTTATAGTTGATAGAAAGAATTTGTTTTTTCATTACTCCTTCGCGAACGGTGGCCATTTGAGGACGATGCTCGGGATTGACAATAGTAGCCACAATATTACCACCGAAAGCGGGACGAATTTGATAAAGAAGATCTTTGTAAGTCTTTCCTTCTTTCTTTTCTTCGTAGTCACCAATTTCAAGCGCGGTACAGTCGGCTGTTAATCCACTGGTTAAAGCGGAAGATACACGAGGACCAAGGTCGCGTCCAATTACGGTTGCACCCATAAGGCAGATCTGAGGTTTTTCAACTTTAAATAGATTAGTCAGGATAGAAGTGTGAGGTAATGAAGTATAAGGATAGAGTCCTTCAGCATCAAACACGTGCAGCTTATCTACTCCATAAGGAAGGATTTGCTTTTCAATATCTTTTAAGTCATAACCAGCGACGATAGCTTCCAATTTACATTTCAATTGGTTAGCTAAAGAGCGGCCTTTGGTAAGTAGTTCCAGACTGACATCCGCTATAATACCATCTTCTATTTCGCAATATACAAATAAATTGTTCATTTTTACTTCTTTCTTTAGTGATTAACCAATCGTGTGATTCTCCAAAAGCTCCACCATTAGATTTTCTATTTCTTTGTCTGTGGCAGAAATTGTTTTATTTTCTTTCGCTTGAAAAACAATATTCTGAATGGCTTTCACTTTGGTGGGAGAGCCGGAAAGACCGCATTGTTTCATGTCTCCTTCTACGTCCGCAACGCTCCATTCCACGAGGTTAAGGTAGTCTCTGGTGTCGTATAGACCAGTGTAGTCCAAATTTCCTTGTTGTTTTTCTGTTATCGTCTTGGCATGTTTGTATTTTTGCACAAACTTTGCGTTGCGGGGACGGCAAGTTGCTGCCGAACCATTTACGGTGATAACAATAGGAAGAGGACCTTCAACGGTTTCAATGCCACCGTCAATGTGACGTTTTACTGTAATGCGACCATTCTCTACTTTTTCAATGGCCTCGGCATAAGTAATCTGAGTTAATCCCAGCTTTTCCGCCACCTGAGGACCTACTTGCGCTGTGTCTCCATCAATAGCTTGACGCCCGCCGATGATCACATCATACTGTTTTATTTTGCGAATAGCCATGGCAAGCGCATAAGATGTGGCCAATGTGTCGGCTCCGGCAAAGGCTCTGTCGGTTAATAAATAACCATTATCGGCTCCCCGATACAAACCTTCACGTATAATTTCCGCCGCACGTCCGGGACCCATGGTCAGGATAGTTACGGTAGAACCTGGATGGGCGTCTTTCAATCGAAGAGCTTGCTCAAGAGCATTCAGGTCTTCAGGATTGAAGATGGCCGGAAGTGCCGCACGATTGATGGTTCCGTCGGCTTTCATGGCATCTTTCCCAACGTTTCTGGTGTCGGGAACTTGTTTTGCCAATACAATAATCTTTAAACTCATGTTATTAATATTAGTATTAGTATTCTGTTTATCAGTAGGCTAATTGCAGAAATAGTTGCCTGCTTTTGCTATCAGCGTGCAAATTTACTCAAACAGTTGATTATACAAAAGATTATTCTTTAAAAATGCACAGGTTAATGTTTTTTGAGCAAATGAAAGATGGTTGATTATGATAAATGAAAGTGGGTATTATATGTTCTTAATTGCTATTTACTTTGTAAGTATTGTAGACTTAATTGTATGCTTTAATGAAAAATAGTCTCAAAGAATAAATTTAATCTATATAAATTTTGTTTTACTTTTATAGGTAAATATTTTATTTTATAATAAATTTAATAGTATAACTATTTGTTCCATGTTAATTGTATTTATTATATTATATTTGCAGCACTATTATTCTTATTGCTTATGAGAAATAAACTAAGAGCCTGTTTAAATTTTATTCAATAAAAATCTTATAGAAGCAATTTTGACCATTTCCTCTGCCGAATCGAAAGTTAATTCATAGTTTCGGCAGAGCCTTCTGTAGTTGTCAAACCACGAAAATGTTCTTTCCACAATC
>JAATGU010000071.1 GCA_015654535.1 Bacteroidales bacterium | reverse complement strand
TTCTCTTCAAGGAACAGAATAAAACAGGTTTCCAAGGATTCACTGTTGACTAAATCAAAATAATCTAGCAGGCCTGAAGGTAAAAACATGCCTAAAATATCAAGGGGGGTCGGGTTATCGATCTTCTTTTTCATTCTGCAAAGATAAACTTTTAACTAGTACCCCCCCCAAGAATATAAACTGATTCGTTTCTATTAAGATATCCTTAATAAATAGCTTATTTATCTTTAATAAAAGAGTAAAGGTATGGGCAAAAAAATGCGGCAGACTTCTCATTCCCGCACTCGGGTGGAAGTCTGTCGCTGGTTGTTAAAGTGAGAGAGAGAAAATAATTAATCTAATTTATGTAATTTCTTATTGTGTTGAAAATCAATACTTGGTTTTCCTTTATAAGAAATGTCACCACTTCCGTTGATTTGAGCATTCAGGCTACCAGTTGCATAACAAGTAATATCACCAGAACCTTGAGAAACAGCAGTTACATTTTGTCCCTTTAGTCCGCTGGCACTGATGTCTCCTGAACCTTGAGTCTTTAGAGAAATGGTTTGTGATTCTCCTACCAGAGTAATATCCCCCGAGCCTTGTACGGTGGCATTTACTATTTCGCTTTTAATGCTTCTTAATTCCATATCCCCTGAACCTTGGACAAAAGTGGATAGTTCTTTGCAGGAAAGACCATTTCCTTTAATATCTCCCGAACCTTGTATAGAGATATTGAGTTTGCTTGATCTAACAGCCGTTTTGAGAAAAATATCTCCTGATCCCAGTATATTTATGTTGTTCAGTGTCGGACTGGAAACAATGACTTTTACTTCACTTCGGTCTCCAAAAATGTTGATATTATTTTTATAACTAACAATAAGAGTTCCATTTTCAACTCTTATATTTAGCAAGTCCATTACATTGTCCGAAGCGTAAATTTTAATGCTGGTTTTTCCATTGGTACTTTGAGAATAAAGAATGTCTTCACTTCCCTGCAATTTGATTGCATCGAAATTTGCTACTTTTATCTCCTTAGTGATATAATTACCACTTGCTTTTACGCGCTTAATTTGTGCACAACCCATATTTATGGTAAGTAAGAACATTGTTATTACTAACCCGGCGATCTTTTTTACTTTTCTGTTCATCTCAATATTGGTTTTTAAAATGTTTTATAACTATTAGACGCATTCACTTTCTAAAAAGTTGCACTTCTCCAGAAATATAATTTCATGAAAGAAAGATGCAATAGTTGTGCCATAATTTTAGAATGCAGATTTATAGCCGCTTATAAATAACAGTGATTGTTCATTACTGAACACTCTGTCCGGTTTTAATTTCTTTTTTATCTTTCTAAATATTCTCTTTACACAAAGATTATCTATCTTTGTTTCATCAATAATGAATCATGATAGAAAAAGAATATTCAGATAAAGAATTGGGCAAAATTATTATACGGGAAAGTGTCCGTGCTCACCGTATTGTGTTGCGTACCCGCCCGGAAGCCCTTTATATTACTGTACCGATGGGAATTGAATTGAAGGAAATACAGGAGACTATTGAACGATTTCGGGTAAAACTGCTTAGCTCTAAGAAGAAAGTGAAACGTAAACGGATTGATCTGAACTATCATATTGATACAGAATTCTTTAAATTATCTTTAGTGAGCGGTCAGCAGAACAAATTTTTGGCTCATTCCGAATTAGGAAAGACCAATATTATTTGTCCTCCTACAGCAAATTTTGAAGATGAAGAATTGCAGGCATGGCTCCGTAAAGTAATAGAAGAATCACTTCGTAGGAATGCAAAAATCATTTTACCTCCCCGTTTATATATGCTTTCGGAACAACATAAGCTACCTTATGAATCGTTAAAAATTAATTCTAGCCAAGGAAGGTGGGGCAGTTGTTCTACTCATAAAAACATTAATCTTTCTTATTATTTGTTATTATTGCCTTCTCATCTTATAGATTATGTATTATTACACGAACTATCTCATACAAAAGAGATGAATCATGGTGACAAATTTTGGGCTATTCTTAATAAATTAACTCAAGGTAAATCTCTGGAATTACGTGCGGAGCTCAAAAGGTATAATACCGACTTTTAAAAGGTAAACACGTCCTTTCATCGATATAAAAGTTTGTTTTTAATATTTTATTGATGATTTTATGATCATAAAAGAAAGAAAAAACTTCTAATATTTTGCGTGTGAAGGGATTATTTGTATCTTTGCGTCCGAAATGGATGAATGGTGAGGGCGATTAAAGCCCTTTTTTTGTTCTTAAAAGTGAACCAATGATAGAAAAGAGTACTGTTAGTCAGCTTGTTGAAGAATGGCTTCAAGGAAAAGAATATTTTGTGGTAGATGTAAATGTCTCCTCAGATGATAAAATCCTTGTGGAAATAGATCATGCCGAAGGTGTGTGGATTGAGGATTGTGTGGAATTGAGCCGATTTATTGAATCAAAATTGAATCGTGAACAAGAAGATTATGAATTAGAAGTTGGATCTGCAGGCATTGGACAACCTTTTAAAGTATTGCAGCAGTATTACATTCACATTGGCTGTGAGGTTGAAGTGCTCATGAAAAACGGAACGAAACTAACAGGAGTACTGAAAGCTGCTGATGAAGAAAAATTTATTGTTTCCGTGCAAAAAAAAGTAAAAGAAGAAGGAGACAAACGTCCTAAATTGGTAGATGAAGATATCCATCTTGCATACGATGAAATAAAATATACTAAATACTTAATTAGTTTTAAATAATTATGGCCAAGAAAGAGGAAACAATCAGTTTGATTGATACATTTTCGGAATTTAAAGAACTGAAGAACATTGATAGAACTACCATGGTGAGTGTACTCGAAGAGTCCTTCCGTAGTGTTATCGCGAAAATGTTTGGCACGGATGAAAATTATGATGTAATTGTAAATCCGGATAAAGGAGATTTTGAAATATGGCGTAATCGGGCAGTGGTGGAAGATGAAAATCTTACAAATCCCAATATGCAAATATCACTTACGGAAGCTCAAAAAATTGATGCTTCATATGAAGTAGGCGAAGAAGTTACAGATGAGGTTATTTTTGCTAAATTTGGTCGCCGGGCTATTTTGAATCTTCGTCAAACACTTGCCTCAAAAATTCTTGAGCTAGAAAAAGATAGTCTTTACGCAAAGTATACCGATATGATAGGAACCGTTATCAATGCGGAAGTATACCAGATATGGAAAAAGGAAATTTTGCTACTTGATGACGATGGTAACGAGTTATTATTGCCAAAGACTGAACAGATTCCAAGTGATTTTTATCGAAAAGGTGAAACTGCGCGTGCAGTAGTTGAACGAGTAGAGAATAAGAATAATAATCCTAAGATTGTTCTTTCCCGAATTTCTCCTACGTTTTTGCAACGATTATTTGAGATGGAAGTTCCGGAAATTAATGACGGACTGATCACTATTAAAAAAATAGCCCGTATCCCTGGTGAACGGGCGAAAATTGCTGTAGAGTCCTATGATGAAAGAATAGATCCTGTTGGAGCCTGTGTGGGTGTAAAAGGAAGCCGTATTCATGGTATTGTTCGTGAACTCCGTAACGAGAATATTGATGTGATTAATTATACATCGAATATCTCATTATTTATTCAGCGCTCCTTAAGTCCTGCTAAAGTTTCTTCTATCCGCTTGAATGAGGAAGAAAAAAGAGCAGAGGTCTTTTTGAAACCAGAGGAAGTGTCGCTAGCTATAGGAAAAGGCGGTATGAATATCAAACTGGCCAGTATGTTAACTGAGTACACCATTGATGTGTTCCGTGATTTGGATGGAGCTGCAGAGGATGAAGATATTTATCTTGATGAGTTTAAGGATGAGATAGATGAATGGGTTATCAATTCAATTAAAGCGATTGGTATTGACACAGCAAAAGCTGTGCTTAGTGCTCCACGCGAAATGCTGATTGAAAAGACCGACCTGGAAGAAGAAACGGTGGACGAAGTATTACGCATTTTGAAATCGGAATTTGAAGAATGATAAATTGGATATTGAGAATTGATAACTGGATGTGAGATGCGTTTCCTGTTATCTGTTTTTAACTAATTTCTCATTTTCAATTATCCATTTTCAATTATCAATTAAAAAAAGTATGACGATTAGGTTAAACAAAGTAACAAGAGATTTGAATGTGGGAATCGCGACGGTAGTCGAGTTCTTACAAAAGAAAGGATTTTCTATAGAGGCAAACCCGAATACGAAGATCACTGAAGAACAATATGCTATTCTTGTAAAAGAGTTTAGCACAGATAAAAATTTGCGAATACAATCTGAAAAATTTATTCAGGAACGCCAAAATAAAGATCGGAACAAAGTCTCTGCTTCTATTGATGGACAACAGCAAAAGGAAGAAGAATCTGTTCAGAAACCAGTAGAAAAGATTATTAAAGTTTCTGCTCCTGAATATGTCATTCCTAAATTTAAGCAAGTTGGAAAAATTGACTTGGATCATTTAAACAAGAAGGCCCAGACTAAAGTAGTACCTCCTTTGGTAAAAGAAGAAAAAGAGGAGAAAGTAGAGAAAGTGCTTCCACCACCTGTCGCTTCTCAGCCTATTACTCCTCAACCTATCGTTCCAGAGCCTGTTGTTCCTGTGAAAAGTGAAGAGGATAAGAAAGAGAAAGTAAAAGCGAAAACTCTGAAAATAGAAACTAAAATAGTGAAAGTTGTGGAGCCAGTTGCCAAAAAAGAGACCAAAAAGGAAACTCCTGTAGCAGTGGTAAAAGAAGAAAAACCAAAAACTGTGGAGGTCAAAAAAGAAATACCTAAATCCGAATTAAAGGAGAATAAGCAAGAAGAAATGGTTGAGCAAGTGGAAGAAAATGAAGATGACGTATTTAAAATCCGTCCCACAGAATTTGTCTCTAAAATTAATGTGATTGGTCAGATAGACCTTGCAGCATTAAACCAGTCCACTCGTCCTAAAAAGAAGTCTAAAGAGGAGAAACGCAAAGAACGTGAAGAGAAAGATAAGCAGCGTTTAGAGCAAAAGAAGGTGATGAAAGACGCTATTATCAAAGAGATAAGAAAGGACGAAGAAAAGGTTGTAAAACTTAGTGATAAAACAGAAGAAGATAAGAAAAAGAAGAAACGTAGCCGCATCAATAAAGAGAAGGTTGATATTAATAATGTGCAAAGCGCTCCTTCTAGTATGACTCGCCCTGTTCCAAATAGTGAAAGAGTAAATAAACCGGCTTCTAGTCATCCGCAAGGAAACAAACCTTATAATAAGACTCAACAAACAAATCGTTTCAAAAAACCTTTGATAAAGGCTGAAGTAAGTGATGAAGATGTTGCTAAGCAAGTGAAAGAAACTTTGGCTCGTCTTACAACTAAAGGGAAAAATAAAACATCAAAATATCGTAAAGATAAGCGTGAAGCTGTATCTAGCCGTCAACAAGCGATTGATGATCAGGAAATGGCTGAAAGCAGAATCATTAAACTTACAGAGTTTGTTACGGCAAATGAATTGGCAAGTATGATGGATGTTTCTGTTAATCAGATTATTGGTACTTGTATGAGTATTGGCATGATGGTGTCTATCAATCAGCGATTAGATGCTGAAACGATAAATATCGTAGCGGAAGAATTCGGATTCAAGACAGAATATGTTAGTGCAGATGTATCCGAAGCAATTACAGAAGAGGAAGATATTGAAGAAAATTTAGAACCACGTGCACCTATTGTGACAGTTATGGGGCATGTTGACCATGGTAAGACTTCTTTGCTTGACTATATCCGCAAGGCAAATGTAATTGCTGGTGAGGCCGGAGGTATTACACAACATATTGGTGCTTATAATGTGAAACTGGAAGACGGAAGAAGAATAACATTCCTTGATACACCAGGACATGAAGCGTTTACCGCTATGCGTGCCCGTGGAGCAAAGGCAACAGATATTGCTATTATTATTATTGCTGCAGATGATGATGTAATGCCTCAGACAAAAGAAGCTATTAATCATGCAGTAGCTGCAGGTGTTCCGATTGTTTTTGCCATTAATAAGATTGATAAACCGAATGCAAATCCTGAAAAGATTAAAGAAGCATTGGCAAATATGAATTATTTAGTAGAAGAATGGGGAGGTAAATACCAGTCTCAGGATATTTCCGCTAAGAAAGGTCTTGGTGTTCATGAATTAATGGAGAAAGTCCTTTTAGAAGCTGAATTACTTGATTTGAAAGCAAATCCTAATCGTCGTGGAACTGGTTCGGTTATTGAGTCTACATTAGATAAAGGGCGTGGTTATGTAGCTACTGTTCTTGTATCAAACGGTACTATACATATGGGCGATATTATACTTGCCGGAACAAATTATGGTAAAGTGAAGGCTATGTTCAATGAACGTAATCAGCGTATTAAGCAAGCCGGTCCTTCTGAACCGGTATTGATCTTGGGCTTAAATGGTGCTCCAACTGCTGGTGATACTTTCCATGTGATTGAAACAGAGCAAGAGGCTAGAGATATTGCAAATAAGCGTGAACAGTTACAGCGTGAACAAGGAATACGTACTCAGAAACTTTTGACTTTGGATGAAGTGGGTCGTCGTATTGCATTAGGCAACTTCCAGGAATTGAATATTATTGTGAAAGGGGATGTGGATGGTTCTATCGAAGCATTGTCTGACTCCTTAATTAAACTTTCTACGGAATTGATTCAGGTGAATGTTATTCATAAGGCTGTAGGGCAGATTTCAGAATCTGATGTGACTTTGGCTGCGGCTTCCAATGCTATTATTATAGGATTCCAGGTGCGTCCATCTGCTTCTGCACGTAAGTTTGCAGAGCAAGAAGGTGTGGATATTCGTATGTATTCCATTATTTATGATGCGATAGAAGAAGTGAAGACAGCTATGGAAGGCATGCTTGCTCCAGTGGTAAAAGAAGAGATTACTGCAACGATTGAAGTTCGTGAAGTATTCCATATCACGAAAGTCGGTACGGTTGCTGGTGCCATGGTAAAAGAAGGTAAAGTGAAACGTTCTAATAAAGCTCGTCTTATCCGTGATGGTATTGTAATTTTCACTGGAGAAATTAATGCATTGAAGCGATTTAAAGATGATGTTAAAGAGGTTGCCGTGAATTATGAATGTGGTATTAGCTTACAAAACTATAGTGATATAAAAGAAGGCGATATCATTGAATCATTTGAAGAGGTAGAAGTGAAACAAACATTATAACATGCTGACAGATCAATATGCTAAAAAAGTAGATTGGTTTGCCGATGTTGATTATAAAAATGTGCCGATGTGCTGACGTATCAATTATTGGTATAGTAATAGGCGCATCGGCACATTTTTTATTTATATAGATATGAGAACAATAGACATACTGATATTGCTGGTTGTGGGATCAGGGATAGTAAGTGGCTATCTTAAAGGAGGTGTAAAGCTTTTTGTCTCCACAGTAGGATTAATATTAGGATTATATATTGCACGACTAATGTATATACCGTTGGCAGAGAAGCTTTGTCCTTCTGTAACTAACTCAATGACTTTTGCTCAGGTAATTGCCTTTATAGCAATATGGGTAGCCGTGCCGTTCCTTTCTACATTTGCTGGCGGATTTTTTACTAAAGCACTCGAGTCTTTACACATAAATTGGTTAAACAGATGGGCAGGGGCTGTGTTAGGAGGGCTAAAATATATTTTGTTGGTAAGTGTATTTATTAATGTTGTGGAGTTTATAGATGGTGGCAATCATCTTATTTCGCAAACAAACAAGCAGGATGCTGTGTTATATTATCCTATGCAGAAGGTGACTGGTATCATGTTTCCTCTGGTAAAAGAAGTTTCAAAAAAATATATTCATTAGATATGCAACAAGAAGAATCCAATAAATATTTAAAAGAGATTACGCAAGAGAAGTATAAATATGGCTTCACTACTGACGTACAGACGGATATTATACCTATAGGGCTTAATGAAGATGTGATCCGTCTGATCTCTACTAAAAAGAATGAGCCTGAATGGTTACTTGAGTTTCGCCTCAAGGCTTATCGTCATTGGCTAACAATGGAAATGCCTACATGGCCCCATCTTACTATTCCTGAAATAGATTATCAAAGCATTAGTTACTATGCTGACCCTACGAAGAAGAAGGAAGGCCCTAAATCTTTGGATGAGGTTGATCCCGAATTGATTAAAACATTTAATAAACTCGGCATTCCCTTGGAAGAGCGATTGGTTTTAAGTGGTATGGCTGTAGATGCAGTAATGGATTCTGTTTCTGTAAAGACTACTTTTAAAGAGTCTTTAATGGAAAAAGGAATCATTTTTTGTTCCTTTAGTGAAGCTGTACGTGAACATCCGGATTTGGTGAAGAAATATTTAGGTAGCGTAGTAGGTTACAAAGATAATTTTTTTGCTTCGCTCAATTCAGCGGTTTTCTCGGATGGTTCATTCGCTTATATACCCAAAGGGGTTCGTTGTCCGATGGAGTTATCCACTTACTTCCGAATTAATGCAGCTAATACTGGTCAGTTTGAAAGAACCTTGATTATAGCTGATGATGATTCTTATGTAAGTTATCTGGAAGGATGTACCGCTCCAAGGCGCGATGAGAACCAACTGCATGCTGCCATTGTGGAAATAATTGTTCACGAACGAGCGGAAGTTAAGTATTCTACTGTACAAAACTGGTATCCGGGTGATCGGAATGGTAAAGGTGGAGTTTATAATTTTGTGACTAAAAGAGGTCTATGTAAAGGTAATGATTCTAAGTTGTCCTGGACTCAAGTAGAGACTGGATCTGCTATCACTTGGAAATATCCAAGTTGTATTTTGGCAGGAGATAATTCTACGGCGGAATTCTATTCTGTGGCAGTAACTAATAACTATCAACAGGCGGATACCGGAACAAAGATGATCCATTTGGGAAAGAACACGAAGAGTACCATCATATCCAAAGGTATTTCTGCAGGAAGAGGACAAAACTCATATAGAGGATTGGTAAAAGTAGTTGAAAAAGCGACGGGTGCTCGTAATTACAGCCAGTGCGATAGTCTTTTGTTGGGCGACAAATGCGGAGCTCATACTTTTCCGTACATGGATGTACATAATGAATCGGCGATTGTGGAGCATGAAGCAACCACTTCAAAGATCAGTGAAGATCAACTATTTTATTGTAACCAAAGAGGCATTTCTACGGAAGACGCTATTGGTTTGATTGTAAACGGATATGCAAAAGAAGTAATAAATAAACTTCCAATGGAGTTTGCTGTGGAGGCTCAGAAGTTACTGCAGATTTCTTTGGAAGGATCAGTTGGATAAATAAATAATAGAAAGAATATGCTCGAGATAAAAGATTTACATGCAAGTGTTAATGGGAAAGAAATTTTAAAGGGGATTAATCTGACAGTAAAACCAGGTGAGATTCATGCTATTATGGGCCCCAATGGTTCAGGCAAAAGTACATTGGCCTCAGTACTGACTGGTAACCCGGCCTTTGAAGTAACTAAAGGATCGGTTCACTTTTATGGTAAAGACTTATTGGAATTGGCTCCTGAAGATCGTAGTCGTGAAGGTATCTTCCTCAGCTTTCAGTACCCCGTGGAAATTCCAGGAGTAAGTATGGTGAACTTTATGCGTACAGCTGTAAATGAACACTTAAAGTATAAAGGACTTCCAGCTCTTACGGCAAGTGAGTTTCTGAAATTGATGCGTGAGAAACGTGCGGTGGTAGAGTTGGACAATAAATTGGCTAACCGCTCTGTGAACGAAGGTTTTAGTGGAGGTGAGAAGAAAAGAAATGAAATTTTCCAGATGGCAATGTTGGAACCTCGTTTATCTATATTGGATGAGACGGATAGTGGCTTGGATATTGATGCTTTACGCATTGTGGCCAATGGCGTGAACCTTCTTAAAAAACCGGATAATGCAACCATTGTGATTACTCACTATCAGCGATTGCTTGATTATATTAAACCGGACATTGTACATGTGCTCTATCAGGGACGTATTGTGAAGACTGCCGGGCCAGAACTAGCTTTTGAACTTGAAGAAAAAGGTTATGATTGGATTAAGAAAGAACAGGGAGAATAATTAATCAATTTGCCATGCCTGTTAGGGCGATGGCATTAGCATATAAAATTATGGTAGAACAACAATATATCGACCTCTTTACTCAGTGCGAAACTATGATTTGTTCACACAGTGCAGATGCTTTAAACTCCAAACGAGCTGAGGCTTTTGCTGACTTTGAACGATTAGGCTTTCCCACTCAGAAATTGGAAGATTATAAGTATACAGACGTAAGTGCATTTTTTGCTCCCGATTATGGATTAAACTTAAACCGACTGGATATTCCGGTTAATCCATATGAAGTGTTTAAATGTGATGTACCCAATATGAGTACTTCTCTTTATTTTGTGGTTAATGACGCTTTTTACACTAAAGCACAACCCAAAGTGGATTTACCCGAGGGTGTATTAATGGGAAGTCTGAAAGAAATGGCGAAAATACATCCTGAATTGGTGAGTAAGTATTATGGAAAGTTAGCCGAAACATCTAAAGATGGAGTGACTGCTTTTAACACTACCTTTGTACAAGATGGCGTTTTTCTCTATATTCCCAGAGGAATAGTTGTAGAACGTACCATTCAATTGGTGAATATTCTTCGTGCGGATGTAGACTTCATGGTTAACCGTCGTTTACTGGTGGTGCTTGAAGACGGAGCACAAGCAAAATTACTGCTTTGTGACCATGCGCAAGATGAGGTTAACTTTCTTGCTACCCAGGTAATCGAAGTGTTTGCAGGAAAGGATTCTGTATTTGATATGTACGAACTTGAAGAAACACACACTGCAAGTACACGAATCTCTAATTGTTATGTACGCCAGGAAGCAGGTTCTAATGTACTGCTTAACTCAATGACTTTGCATAATGGTACCACCCGCAATCGCACGCATGTGTTATTGGCGGGTGAGCATGCGGAGATTTTGCTTTGTGGAATGGCAATTGAAGATAAAAATCAGCATGTGGACAATCATACTTTTATTGATCATGCTGTTCCCAATTGCACAAGCAACGAACTTTATAAATATGTGCTTGATGGAGAATCGAGAGGAGCCTTTGCCGGGAAAGTATTAGTGCGCCCCGATGCACAGAAAACCTCTTCACAGCAAACTAACCGCAATCTTTGTGTAACGAAACAGGCCCGAATGTTTACTCAACCTCAGCTTGAGATTTATGCCGATGACGTGAAGTGTGGACATGGTGCTACGGTGGGGCAACTTGATGAAGGGGCCTTATTTTATATGCGATCCCGTGGAATTTCACAAAGAGAAGCTCGTTTATTGCTGATGTTTGCTTTTGTGAACGATGTGGTAGACCATATTCGGATAGATGCGCTGAAAGATCGTCTGCATCTGTTGATAGAGAAACGTTTTCGTGGGGAACTAAGTAAGTGTGTCGGTTGCTCAGTGTGCAAGTGAACTGATTGATAAATAAAAAATAAATCAATGATTAATATAGAAACCATCCGGAAGGACTTTCCTATTCTTCAACGGGAGGTATATGGCAAACCTCTGGTCTATTTAGATAATGCGGCTACAACTCAGAAACCACGTTGTGTGGTAGAATCAATCACGAATGAATATTATTCGGTAAATGCCAATGTACATCGGGGAGTTCACTTCCTGAGTCAGCAAGCAACCGAACTTCATGAAGGATCGCGTAAGACAGTGCAGCGTTTTATCAACGCCCGTAGCTCTAACGAGATTATATTTACCCGTGGTACCACGGAATCTATCAATCTTCTTGCATTTTGCTTTGGTGAAGTGTTTTGCGAGGAAGGGGATGAAATTATCATCTCAGTGATGGAACACCATAGCAATATTGTTCCTTGGCAACTGCTTGCTGCTCGTAAAGGGGTAACTATAAAAGTGGTTCCCATTAATGAAAAGGGAGAACTGTTAATGGAAGACTATAAGGCACTCTTTTCTGAAAGGACCAAATTAGTTTCTCTAACTCATGTGTCCAATGTTCTGGGAACCATTAACCCGGTAAAAAAGATTATTGCTATTGCCCATGAGCATAATGTTCCGGTATTGATAGACGGTGCTCAATCTGTTCCTCATATGAAAGTGGATGTACAGGACCTTGATGTGGAATTTTATGCTTTTTCCGCTCATAAAGTATATGGTCCTACAGGAGTAGGTGTTCTTTACGGTAAGGAAGCATGGCTCGATAAACTTCCGCCTTATCAGGGAGGAGGGGAGATGATTCAACATGTGAGCTTCGAAAAAACTACATTCAATGAATTACCCTTTAAGTTTGAAGCTGGAACCCCCGATTATATTGGCACCACAGCTTTAGCTGTAGCGCTCGATTATGTTTCAAAGATTGGTATGGATGAGATCGCTGCGTACGAGAACGAACTTACAACGTATGCTATGAATCGATTGAAAACAGTAAAGGGAATGAGAATTTTTGGAGAATCTTCTCAAAAGGGGAGCGTGATATCTTTCTTAGTGGGAGATATTCATCACTTGGATATGGGAACGTTACTGGATCGTTTGGGTATTGCAGTGCGTACCGGGCACCATTGTGCTCAACCGCTGATGCAATCTTTAGGAATAGAGGGAACTGTCCGGGCTTCTTTTGCCTTTTATAACACAAAAAAAGAGGTGGATGCACTAGTTGCAGGCATTGAACGAGTGAGTAAGATGTTTTGATCATACAAAATAAATAAAAAAAGCGAGGCTATTCCTTTAAAAAGCGAGTTCCGCTTTTTTGTTATGATAAAGGAGATCTTTATGAGATAAACGTCTATCTTTGCAGATTATAAATTGAATCATGTTATTACCTTACTTAAATAAAGGACTGACAGAAGCTGGTTGTGATGAGGCTGGAAGGGGTTGTCTGGCCGGGTCTGTCTTTGCTGCGGCCGTTATTCTTCCTGTGACTTTTCGGAATGAACAGTTGAACGACTCCAAACAACTGACCGAGAAGCAACGATATTCCCTTCGGACGATTATAGAAAAAGAAGCCATCACTTGGGCGGTGGGTATTGTAACGGCTCAGGAAATAGATAAAATCAATATTCTTAATGCCTCTATTTTGGCTATGCACCGCGCGGTTGATCAGCTAAACGTTCGTCCGCAACATCTGTTGATTGATGGTAACCGATTTAAGCCCTATCAGGATATTCCTCATACCACGGTTGTAAAAGGAGATGGGAAATACCTTTCCATTGCTGCCGCTTCGGTTTTGGCCAAGACTTATCGTGATGATTATATGCAGAGCCTTCACAAACAATTCCCTATCTATAATTGGGATCACAACAAAGGCTATCCCACCAAGAAACACCGTGCGGCAATAGCACAATATGGTACCACTCCTTTTCATCGCATGACTTTCAACTTACTTGGTGACTCACAATTATCGCTCTCTCTCTAATTGTTCGATACAAAGTCGCGCAGTCACGCGGATCCCACATAAGGCCTAATACTAAACGAAATAAAGGCGCGTGACTTTTAAAATGAAGTCACGCACCTATCACGCAGTCACGCGTTTTTAATGTTTATTTAATGCCCTTCCACCCGGATGTAGCTACCTCTTACATCCGGATCTATCGGTGGTGTACACCCGGGTGAATGGCATCTGTACACCCGGGTAGACAACTTATTTTTAATAGTTGTAACAGGGTCGACACATTATACATTTTACTTAAAATATATAATATATTTATCTTCTATTTATTCTGTTTTATCTATAAAAAAGGAGTTTGATTCTTTTGTATGTCAGTTACAACTTTTATTTTATAAAGAAAAAAGAAATATAAATTAACGGTAAAATGAATATAATTAGGCTTTATAAGCAGATTAGCGACACTCGTATTGACAGAAAAAGAGAGCACTCCGTAGAAGTGTTAGTATAATTGCCATGTCAGCCGTTATTAGAGGAATACACCATATTCTGCTACGACTTGCCCCAGCTAAAACATTTCAGAGAGAATTCTAGGCTATTGAAAATACATCTACATCCTTTTAATACTAATTAAAAATATTTTTCATAATTATTGTAAAGTTCCTATTTGTATCAGATGTTGCATTCTTTTTTACTTATGCCATGCTATAAAGTGAAAAAATAGAGAATGTTATCAATTGGACTATGTTCTTAGTTGTACTCTAAATTGTAGAATCACTTTTTATGTAATATTTATAAATTATTGTAAAATAGATGTTTATAATCTATTTTGAATGTTTTTTTGTACTATAATTTACTCAAAAATAAAAAAATAAAATTGGCACATCTGAGGATAAGTTATTAACGAAATAATCTTTTATTTACTACACAAATATTAAAAATGATAGTGACATCCCTTTCTTGTAAATTTTATAATATTAACCTTAGTATCAATTAAACTTAAAATGAAAAAATTATGAGTGAGAAATTAAAGTATCTTATCTTATTTATAGGTATGATATTGAGTTTGAGCGTATATGCTCAATCTGTAAAGACAATCACCGGTACGGTGGTAGATTCTCAAGGTGCGCCTATCATCGGAGCCAATGTGTTGGTGAAAGGAACCGCAAACGGTACTATCACTGATGTAGATGGTCACTATTCGCTGAATGCTTCTGCAAACGCAATTTTATCGTTCTCTTTTATCGGCTACGACACGAAAGAAATTCGGGTAGGCTTACAAAGTGTAATCAATGTAACGTTTGCCGAAAACCAGCAATTGCTGGATGAGGTTGTGGTTGTCGGTTATGGAACTATGCGTAAATCAGATTTAACTGGTTCTATCTCTACCGCTAAAGGTAATGAAATTATTAAAGCCCAGTCATTCAATGCTCTTGATGGATTAAAGGGCAAAGTTGCAGGTGTGAATATTTTCTCTAATACCGGGCAGCCGGGTGGAGAAATGCGTGTTATCATCCGTGGTCTCTCTACAATCAATGCGTCGGCAAATCCGTTGTATGTAGTCGATGGAGTAGTTATGACAGACTTCCAGTTACTTAATCCTAATGATATAGAATCTGTAGAAGTTTTGAAAGATGCTTCGTCTGCAGCCATCTATGGTGCCCGTGGTGCTAACGGTGTTATTCTTGTAACAACCAAACGTGGCAGTGTAGGAAGTGGTGTGCACATTTCTTATGACGGATCCTTGTCTGTTGGTACAATGGCAAGTCATATGGATGTTATGGACTCCAACGAATGGATGTCCGCATTCAAACAGGGTTTGGAAAATGCTAACGCATGGCAAGGTAAAAACTTTACTACCGATTTATCAAAAATATTCACAGACGAACGCTTGTTTAATGCCGACGGTTCGCCCAAATATAATACAGACTGGCAGAAAGAAGCCTCAAGAACAGCCTTTTCTCATAATCATCAACTTAACATCCAACGTAGTGGGGACAATTCATCGATCGGAGCATTTTTTAACTACACCGATCAACAAGGTATTTTGCTCAACTCCTTTTTCAAACGTGTTAATGCCAAATTGGCGTATGACGACAAACCGGTCAATTGGTTGTCAACCTCTGTCAATTTGTTGGTAAACCACACATGGGGTAACAGGACATCTGATGGTCCTTACGGACAAGGTGCGTTGCGTACGATGATAGAACAGTTACCGTTCTTACCTGTTAAATTGGACGGAGAATATACACAAACTAACATCATCAAGACAACCGCCATTCTCAATGATAAAGACAATCCCAATAGTGGGACGCAAGGGTTTAGCCCTGAAGGTGTCGGCAATCCTGTTGAATTGCTAGAGCGGATGTATGCCATGCAATATCGGACGCAAATTTTCGGTAATACGGCTTTGACCTTCCATCTTATGAAAGGTCTTGATTTGAAAACGCAAATAGGTGTAGATTATCACAACAACCGCGATGCCAACTATACACCATTTACCCCGCGGCCGATGATTAACCAAAACTCCGAAGGGACGGCATCTGCAAGCAATTCCAACTCGCTGTATTGGCAGGAAGAAACATACTTGACTTATGATAAGACTTTCAATAAACACCATATCAATGCTATGGCGGGTATGTCTTGGCAAGAGTACAATTACACCTATTTTAGTGCTTCCGATAGCAAATATACTGATGATTTTTATGGTTATTATAACTTGGGGTCTGGAACCAATCGCCCGTCTGTTGGTAGCGATTATGACAAATGGGCAATGAATTCCTATTTCCTGCGCACAGCGTATTCTTATGACAGTAAATACATGGCTACGTTAACCGCTCGTTACGATGGCTCGTCCAAATTCGGGCAAAACAACAAATATGCATTCTTCCCGTCAATAGGTTTGGGATGGATGGTGTCTAATGAAGGCTTTTTGAAAGAAAACCCAGTTATCAGTAAGTTAAAACTGCATACATCTTATGGTGTGACAGGTAACTCTGAAATAGGAACATATTCTTCATTGGCTACTGTAAGTCAATCGAACACGATTATCGGCGATGCTTTACATGTGGTATCTTATCTGGATAATATGCCTAACCCAAATTTGAAATGGGAGAAAACGGGTCAATGGGATCTAGGTTTTGAACTTGGCTTGTTCAATGATCGTCTCAATTTTGACATTTCATATTATTATAAATACACGTCTGATTTGTTGCTCGACCGTCCGGTGCCCGAATCAACTGGTTATTCATCTATCATGGATAACATCGGCGCAGTTTCTAACCGTGGATTGGATATGTTGATTACCGCACATCCGATTAAAACACCTGATTTCCAATGGACCTCTACCCTTAATTTAGGTTATAATAAAAATCGTGTTGAGAAATTGGACGAAAGTTCATCTGTTGACCCTATTTCCGGCAAACGCCAAATTACCACCGATGGCTTCGTGGGTTATGATATGCTTATCCGCGAAGGTGAAGAACTTTCTTCTTTCTATGGTTATAAGCGAGCTGGCATTTACGACGGCATCCCTTCAAATTGGGACCCTAAAACAATGAACATCCCTTCTACCATTGGTGAAAAAGTTACCTATAAGGATCGTCAGATTATTGGCAATGGACTACCCGATTGGATGGGGTCTTTCATCAATACCTTCAATTATAAGGGATTTGATTTGACCGTTGATTTACAATTTACATGGGGTGTGCAAGTTATGCAAGAATATTTCCATTCGACTGTGTCACGTTTCTTGACGAATGATCTTGATCGTTTCTACACGGAGGCATGGCATCCGACCTTAAATCCTACAGGTAAAGAACAAGCCATACGCTTAAATAACTTTGGTCAAGGTGCAAATAACCAGGCTGATGATGATTGGGTTTGCGACGGTTCTTATTTGCGTGGCAATTTAATTCAACTCGGTTATACGTTTAAGCCAAGTATTGTTAAGAAAATCGGCCTTTCAGCATTGCGTTTATACGCTAATGTGAACAATGCTTTCTTGATTACTTCATCTGACTATTTAGGATACGATCCGGACAACTCGTCTCGCTTGGGCGATAACAAGTGGGGAGCTAACCGTCAATTTTTTACTTATCCACGTCCAAGAACATTTACGTTCGGTGTCAACGTAACATTTTAATCCATAGTGATAAAAATATATAAAATTCTATGAATATGAAATTACTTAAAGTATATATATCCATCTTTTGCATGTTTACTCTATCATTGTTGATGAATTCATGCGACTCATTTTTGGAAGAAAAGCCTTTGGATGAAAAAACATCCAATCAATTCTGGCAGACTGAAGCTGATGCCGAATCTGCGGTAAATGCACTGTATTTTGGCGGTGTTCCATATTTGCACAATACCGATGTTGATGGCGGTTGGACACCTAAAGCGACTATGTGGGGCGGCATCATGTCCGGACTGTATGTCGATAAACGAAAGGATAGAACGTTTACTACAGCATCCGAAGGCTGCACCTTTAATATAGAATCTTTTGACGCTACGGCAATGAAGTTATGGCACGAATTTTACAAAGGTATCTCTCGGGCAAATTTTGTTATAGCCAACATCCCGTCGATGACTGGCGTACTGAACGAAGCAACGATTAAAAACTACGTTGCACAAGGTAAGTTCTTCCGCGCTTATGGATACTTCTGGTTGGTAAAAGAATTTGGCGATGTACCATACATATCCGAACCTTACACATCCCCGGAAGACATCTTTAAAGAACGTGTTTCAGCGGAAGATATATATAAATATATTGAACAAGACTTGCTCGATGCTACTGCAGAAGGTGCTCTGTCCGACAAGGCATTCTACGACAACGGCTGTTATGTTACTAAATCTACGGCACAAACATTGCTGGCAGAAGTGTATCTGCAATGGGCTGGTGCACCGCTCAACTGCGGGGAAGCATATTATGCCAAGGCAGCTGAAATGGCTATGAATGTCATCAACGGTGGCAAGCATGCTCTTATTCAAGCCAGCGGTAGCAGCTCGGACCTTAATTCTGCGTTTAATGTCATCAAAACGACGAAATCATCCAACGAAATCATCTATGCCAAAGAATACAACTACAGCGATTACAACGTAGGTAACTCATACGCTTGCCGTTCGATTGGCACGGATGCTTTCCAATGGAAAGATTCTAAGGGCAATGGTGTTTTCCATCCGGGAGGAGACGTTTTGTATAGTGCATACTTGCCTTGTGATATGTTGATTAACAGTTACGCTACCGACGATATTCGCGGAAAAGAAAAACAATTTTTCTTTAAAGAATATACCGATGCTACCAGTGTTTCGCATACATTAGACAATGTCGGAAACTGGGCATGGTTTGATGAGAATGCCTTAATCAAAGGTCATGATGGCGATTACAATATGCCGACATTCCGCTATTCCGAAATATTATTGATTGCGGCTGAAGGTTTGGCGCGGACGGGGCATGAAGATGATGCCGTTGGTGGAGCTAAATATTATCTCAATCAAGTGCGTATACGCGCCGGATTGCCAAAAGAAACAGCTACTGGCGATGCTTTGATTCAGTCTATTTTAACTGAACGTTTACATGAATTTCCTTTGGAGTTCAAGATCTGGGATGACATTCGTCGTACGCGCTTGTATCCTGAAGAAGCTGGTGCACATTCGGGTCAGCTGAATTGGGTTCCGCTCGAATCGGCAAAAATCCAGAACAAGCCCGATGGAAGTATTAAAGTTGGTGCTATTCCAACCTATGCTTTATTGTGGCCTATTCCATTAGATGAAATGCAAGCCAATCCGTCTTTGCAAGGGCATCAAAATCCAGGATGGAATTAAACTGATTATAGTATTCTGTTTATAATGGACTGAATAATTATTGATATCTATATGACAAATGGAATGTGTCAAAAGCGATTTCATAATAGGATCTGACTTTTGACACATACCTTTTATTTTTATAGATGCACATAAACTATGCAAACAGGGAGATTGTTTATTCATTTATCATATTTTAATATTATGTATACAAAAAATAAGATCGTAGCAATTGCAGTTATGTTACTTTTGGGAATGGGCATAGGCTCTAATGCACAAGAGAATGTACAAGGAAAGAAGACCAAAGCTTATATGGTGGCGGATGCCCACTTGGATACCCAATGGAATTGGGATGTCCAAACGACAATTAATAAACATGTGTGGAATACGCTTAATCAGAATTTATTCTTATTGAACCATTATCCTGATTATATATTTAATTTTGAAGGCGGAGTGAAATATTCCTGGATGAAAGAATATTATCCGGAACAATATGAAGAATTGAAAAAGTTTGTTCGAAATGGACGCTGGCATCTTGCCGGCAGTAGTTGGGAGGCGGGTGACGTATTGGTGTCTTCTGTGGAATCTTCTATTCGTAGTATTCTGCTTGGACAGACTTTCTACCGCAGTGAATTCGGAAGAGAAGGAACGGATATTTTTCTTCCGGATTGTTTCGGATTCGGCTGGACATTGCCCACCGTTGCTTCCCATTGTGGCTTGATTGGCTTTTCGTCTCAAAAATTGGAATGGCGCGAGCATCCATTCTACGGTAATAGCAAATATCCTTTTACCATCGGTTTATGGCAGGGAATTGACGGGAGCAAAATCATGATGGCGCACGGATATGATTACGGGCGCAGATGGAATGATGAAGATCTTTCGAGAAGTAAGTATCTGGAAGAGTTGGCGCAAAAAACTCCACTGAACACTGTATACCGTTATTATGGGACAGGGGATATCGGTGGTTCTCCGACTTTGGCTTCCGTACGTTCTGTTGAAAAGGGTGTGGAGGGGACCGGACCGGTTGAAGTTATTAGCGCTACAAGTGATCGGTTATACAAAGATTACCTGCCCTTTGCGAACCATTCGGAACTTCCGGTTTTTAACGGTGAACTGTTGATGGATGTTCACGGTACAGGCTGTTATACTTCCCAAGCTGCCATGAAACTCTATAACCGACAGAATGAACAATTGGGCGATGCCGCTGAACGAACAGCTGTCGCTGCCGAGTGGTTAGGAACCGCTGCTTATCCGGGCAAAACCTTGACAGAGAATTGGCAGCGCTTTATTTTTCACCAGTTTCATGACGATTTGACCGGAACAAGCATTCCCCACGCTTATGAATTTTCCTGGAACGATGAACTGATTGCTTTGAAACAATTTTCCGGTGTGCTTTCTTCCTCGGTAAATGTAGTTGTCGGAAAGATGGATACCCGCGTAAAAGGTACTCCGGTCATTCTTTACA
>JAATGU010000149.1 GCA_015654535.1 Bacteroidales bacterium | reverse complement strand
ATATCGGGCGTTTAGCTCAGCTGGTTCAGAGCATCTGCCTTACAAGCAGAGGGTCGGGGGTTCGAATCCCTCAACGCCCACCAAAGAAAAAACCTGTTAAAGGGTTGATTCAATGAACTTTATAAAGGACTTAAGCTAATGCAGTTTGCATTGACTTAGGTTTTTTTTGTGTATAGATATCTTATTTTAGGGTGTCTTTATGCAAATAAAAGGTAGTTCTCTTATAACTATCTTATAACTTTTGCCGGCAAGCTGCTAACATTAAAAAAAATCAATGTTATGGCAACTTTTAAAGCAACAATATTTACAGGTGGTAAGCACCTGAAGCAAGACGGCACTACTAATATAAAGATTCGTATTTATCATAACGGAGTACCTCAATACATACCTACCCAATACTATATAAAGCCTGATATCATGGGACTTGACGGCTTTATAGTTCCTGCAAATGAGAGCTGTGAAGGACTCAATTATGAGCTTGGAGAACTTATACAGCAATATCGAAGTATTTGTATCAAATTAGGAATGGAAAGAACCCGGAAAATGAGCTGTAAGGAGTTAAAAGAGGAGCTCGAAAAAAGCACAAATCCAGAATCTGAATTTATTGATTTTGTGATATTTGCAAGAGAAATAATCTCAAAAACGGTTAAAAGAAAGACGGCAAATTGGTACGAATCCTCAATTAATGCATTAATTAATTTTCTTGGTACAGAGAAGATAGATGTGAAGGATATAAAAAATCGGACACTTGATGAGATGATGGAGTACTTATCCAAGAAGAAAATAGGTAAAAAGCAAGATCGATGTGTAGAACCTGGAACGATCAATAATTATATGCGTGGGATACGTTCTCTATATAATAAGGCGAAAAAGCAATATAATAATGAAGATTACGACATTATAAAGATACCGAATAACCCTTTTTCAAAGATCAGAATACCCGAATACACCCGTAAAAAGAAGAATTTAAGTGTGGAGGATATCATAAAGATACGTGATGCTAAGTTTGAAAGAGAACGTACCAATATGTCCCGTGATGTGTTTATGATGCTATTCTATTTAATGGGTATGAATATGAATGACTTCTTTAGTCTCACAAAAGAATCTTATGGGCGGATAATATATGAACGTTCTAAGGTTACCACTATCGATAATAAGAGCCGGTTCCCTCTTTCTATTAAAATTGAACCGGAACTAAGGCCATTGATTGAAAGGCATAGCAACGGAACATTCTTGTCTCATTTTAAAATGAGATATTCCAACTTTAATAATTTTCTGAAGGCTGTTAATAAAGAACTGAAAGAAATATCCAAGCAGCTAAACCTTGGCGTTCCTTTATCGACCAACTGGGCGCGACACTCCTGGGCGAGCATTGCCCGGAATAAGGCCAGTATAAATAAAGCGGATGTTGATTTCTGCCTTGGACACGTGAATAATGACTACAAGATGGCTGACATCTATATTGATATTGACTATTCCGTTTGTGATCGTGCCAATCGTGCTGTTTTGGACTTATTGAAAAAGAAGGAAGAAAAAAAAGAAGAAAAAAAATAGGAGATTTGTTTGCAGATATAAAAATACCCTTTATATTTGCAGGCATAAAGGATTTGAGCTGGACTTACTAGATAAGTCCGGCTTTTATAGGTTATATACTACTGAAACGCATTTCATCTTTCCGCTATGTGCCAAAATAATATCAATTTATGGCACAAATGAAAATTACAATCTCAAAATCAGAGCTTCTTAGTAAGCTAAGTGCAGTCGGGAAGATTATTCAAGCAAAGAATCAACTTCCTGCGTATAACAACTTCTTATTTGAAGTAGATGAAGATGGCCTTCTGAAAGTTACAGCTGGAGAAGAAGGAGGGCGTATATCTACAAATATTGAATGTCAGGCGGATTTTACAAGTCTTTCATTCATGATCGATGCTAAAACGATCCTTGACGGATGCCGTGAAATTCCAGAGCAACCTCTTATCATGAGCATAGTTGATAAGAAAACATATCTTGAAATCTGTGTCCGTTATGCAAACGGCAAGTTTGAGTTGGTAGGAGGCAAGGCAGACGAATTTCCAATATTAAATTTGTCGGGCTCAGAAGAACCATTTACATTGAATGCTCAAGATTTCCTATATGGAATAAGACAAGCACAAATATGTAGTGCTCATGATGAGCTACGTCCAACAATGAACGGTGTATTTCTGGATAAAGACATTGATAAAATTACTTATGTTGCTAGTGACGGATCAACGCTGGCGATGATTGAATATACTATTCAACCGGACAAACGTTCTTCTTTTATTTTGCCTGAAAGAATGAGCCGGGTGCTATCTAAAATAGTACCTGCTAATTGCGAAGAAATAAATGTTACTGTTAGCGAGAAGAACGTTATATTTGAATTTGATTGTTTCTGTCTTACTTGCCGCATGATTGAGGGTAGATATCCAAACTACCGTTCTGTTATTCCTCAGAAAAATGATAAAAAAGCAACTTTTGTAAAATCCGATTTAATCAGTGCACTCAAGCGTGTTGCTGTATTCTGCAATATATCTTCTTCACTCGTAGTGATGAATTTTGAAGATGAAAAACTAACTCTTTCCGGACACGATATAGATTTCTCTACCAGTGCAGAGGAAGAAGTTGCCATAACCTATTCAGGTAATCCCATAAAGATAGGTTTCAAGAGTTCATCATTAATTGAACTTCTTAGCAACATACCAGGACCAGAGGTCTCAATGACTTTGCTTGACCCGTCGAGAGCTGCACTACTTAGACGTTCTGACGAACAAGAGAATGGACTTACTTACATTATCATGCCAATGACTATTAACTGCTAAAAGGAGGATGAGTTATGAAACCAACAGATAATTTCAAGAAAACAATTCAAGCATATTTGGAAGAACGCGCAAAGAGTGATGAGCTCTTTGCCGCTTCCTTTGCTAAAGAGGGCAAAAATATTGATGATTGCATTACTTACATTTTCAATACAGTTCAAAAATCAGGCTGCAATATATTTAATGATGAAGAGATATTTTCTATGGCTGTGCATTATTACGACGAAGATAATATTGAAGTAGGTAAGCCTATTAATTGTAAGGTAGTAGGTAATCATAAAGTAGGGAAAACGAAAGAACACCAATCTGCCAAGAGAAAGCCATCAAAGGCGAAAAAAGAAATTGATGAAGCTCAACAAATGCTTTTATTCTAGCCATGAAACCAAAGACAAAACTTCAAAAGCAGGTAGCAGGGTTAAGTTCAATGTTACCTGCAATAACGGGAAAGCAAATTACATGGGCAACAAAAAATACAGTTACTCATGTAGGATTTAAAACAAAAAAACAAATCCTGTGCACCGAGTGTGGGGAAAGTTTTCCTCATACTGAGAAAATGAAAGATGGTAAACATATTGTTTGTCCTCGCTGTGGTCAAGAACTAAAAATTGAGAATTCCAGGAAACGAACCGACAGAGAAATGGAATACTTCTGTATCATCACTACTCGTCAAGGTTTCCAAGTTATTAGGTACTTCTATATTGAAAGAAGCAGTAAAGCGGGAGAGAAAGCTAATTACTTTATTGACGAGGTTTTTCAACGCTGGTTGCTACCTGATGGAAGGTTTGAGACTATTGCAAAAGTACGATTAATGAATTCGGCATATATAATTGATATGTGGAGTCATGGCAGTGAACTAGAAATACGTTCTAACGATAATGATGCTTACTATATTCATGTCAAAGCAACATATCCGGCTAAGAGGTTTCTCCCTGACTGGAATAAATATGGCATTAAAGGGAAAACCTATGGCTCAAATCCATTTAACTTCTTCCGAAAAATTATATGTAACTCAAAGGCAGAAACTTTATTGAAAGTAGGTCAATTTAATATTTTAGAATACATGATGAATGGATATGACTATAAAATATCTAACCATTGGTCTTCGGTGAAAATATGTATCCGGAATAAATACAAAGTTAAAGACGCATCAATGTGGTTCGATTATTTGGAATTACTCGAACGCTTCCGTAAGGACCTGCATAGTGCTCACTATGTTTGTCCAGTTGACCTAAAGGCGGTTCATGATACTCTTATGGATAAACGACGAAAAGAGCAGGAGCGTGCCGAAAAGGAACGAAATATTAAGAAATTGCTTGAAATGAAAAAATATGAAGAAGAATTCATAAATCTAAAATCTAAATTTTTCGATCTTAAAATATCGGACGGGAAGATAACCATTGTTCCTCTTAAAAGCCTTGAAGAGTTTATGCAAGAGGGAACTACAATGCATCATTGTGTATTTACCAATGGATACTATAAGGATCCTGATTCACTTATTATGTCTGCTCGTATAGGTGATAAACGCATTGAGACGATAGAGGTTAATCTTAAAGAGTTCAATGTGGTGCAATCCCGTGGCGTGTGCAATAGTAATACCGAATACCATGAAAAGATTGTAGGTCTGGTAAAAAAGAACATTAATCTTATTCGTCAGAAAATGACGGCTTAAATTGTAATTATATGGATGGATATTCATTAACAGAAAAGATGAGAAAAGCGCGTAGGTGTTTCAGGTTTACCGCCACCGAACAAGCCCTATTCTATGAATTAGTGGCTATTTGTAATGGTGAGGACTGGAGGGACACCTTTGATTGCTCGAACGTTGAACTCTGTTATGCACTTAACATCAATGAAAAAACACTTTTTAAAGCGAGAGAAACACTTATTAATGCTGAATTGATTTACTACAAATCTGGTAAAAGCAAACGGATGATCAGTTCATATTCCTTTTCCAAACCGTTTAAGACTACCGTAAAAAATACGGTAGATAGGGGGGTAGATAAGGGGGCCAATGAGGGGGTAGATAGGGGGGCCAATGGTGGGGACTATAATATAAAACAAGAAACAAAACAAGATTCTCTATCTCACGCGCGTATGGGAGAATTATTTCCTCCTGAAAATATTTTTGATAAATCGCTAAATGATTGCTTTCAAGATTTAAAAGCAAATTTATCGTGGATGGAAACGGTTTGTATGAACACTCGAGTCGTTTACAAAGATTTTACGCCAGATAGTTTTAATAGCTACCTGGAGGAATTCTTTCGAAAACTTCAAAATGAGGGAGAAACAAGTAAATCTCCCAAAGATGCAATGGTTTATTTTGCCAGATGGCTAAATTCAGAACTTAAATCAAAGAAAAAAGATGGAAAATCAAACAATCAAAAAAAAGGATCCGATACAGAAACTGGGCAGTATATTAAAGTCCGAACGGTTAACCTCTGAGTCCATGGAACAGAGTTCTGAGGATATTCAAAAATCCCAAAAATGGAAAGCTGATGTTTTCTATTGGGCTTGCAGAGGCGAATGTCCTTCGTTCTCTGTCGATGAAAATAATAAAAGCTTAATGAATGAATTATTTTTATATATGAGCGGCTTTAGTAGCAAACTTGATTCTAATAAAGGCCTTTGGTTGCATGGAGCGATTGGAACCGGGAAATCTACAATCATTCAAATATTGAGGACATATGATTTTCAAGTAAATTACAAACGGGAAGAATTTGATTCATCCGGTGGTTTTGGCATTATCTCTGCTTCGATGGTATCAAATCAATTTGCCCGTAATGGTTTGGATGGGATTGATCGCTATGGAAGTAATAACGGTCATCCTAATACATGGTCTTTTGATGAAGTTGGACGGGAACCTAATCCAACAAAGTATTACGGCACTGAAATGAATGTAATGCAGTTTATTTTCCAGATTCGATATGATTACAGAAATCAGTGTCTTACACATGTAACCACTAATTTAAAGCCGGAAGATATTATTGTCAAGTATGGTGATTATATAGCTGACAGGGTAAATGAAATGTTTAATGTTATCGAAATAAAAGGAGAAAGCAGAAGATAAAAAGCGGTCTGCATACCACTACAGACCGCCACAATAAGCCGTAAAGCTTCATCGAATACCGCCACAAATATATGAAAACTTTATGACTTATGGCAAGTGCAGCAGTAAATAATTACATAACTAAAAGATATGACCGATGGCTTGATTATTCAAAGTACCATTGTGGGCTTGTAGGAATAAGAGATGAAGCCGTAGATGTATTGAACGAAGTACTTTGTGCTCTTCTTCAGAAGAACGAAGAGTTGCTGGACCGTTTACTTTCTATGAATAAAAACGGATACACAGAGCTTGATTTCTTTGTACTGAAGATGATAAAGCTGAATGCCACTTCTCCAACGTCTCCCTATCAGAATAAGTACAAACATATCCCGGCAGATGATAACGTTGATTATACATGTCTTGAGATTGAAGATTTCCAAGAAGATCAAACTGATAGGAGCGAATTAGTACTCGAAAAAATGCATCAAGTACGCGATGTTTTTGAAAGTCTTGATTTGTCAGATTTGGCCAAACGGGTTTTTGAATTCCACTTCTTCCAGGATGGTAACTTTTCAGATTGGGAAGGTGAGGAAACACAGAAGCAGCTGTATGAAGTGTATAATGGTGTGCAATCTTTGATCAAGAGAAAATTATCTGGAGAGTTCTTCTTTTGATGGTGGTTCAGGTAATGTTAGTGCTGCTGAATGTTTGAATAATTTAAATAAAAAAAAGCTATTTATAAATGTAGCTTTCTTGGTTTGATTATTAATATTGGCCTTATTTGATATAAAAATGGGTCAAATAAGAACTGTTTTCTGAGAAAAACTTTATATTTGCAAACCCAGAAAAATATATGTAATTCGAATATAGATAGTATGAAAAAGTCGAAAGAAAGCAGTGCTCTAAAAATTGCTTGCATAAAAAGTCCTAAGGCAGAATATCATGTTCCTTCAACGTTTGCACTTGATAAAGAATCACGTAGGATGGAAGCAATAAAAAGAATTTCTTCATCTAGAGAAAATACGGTCGCTTTTTTAAAAAAGGCTGGTATCTGTGATGAAAATGGGAAGTTAGCTTCTATCTATAGGTAAAATCAAGCCTTTATTCTAAGCGTTTCAACTTAGTAAGGTTTATTAGACATCATTAAGAAGAAAATTAATGGTGAATATATTTTTTAAAAGTCAGTCTTTAATTTACTCAAATAATTCTTATTTGCAATAAAAGTGATGCAAATAAGAACTCTATATATCAGAAAAACGTTATCTTTGCAAAGAAATACAAAACAATTATGATTATGACATCCAACAAGTTTCCTTTTAATAAAGAGAAAGCCTTAAATGCGGTTCTTTATATTGCTAGAAACCTTAAGCGTTCGGACCTTCATAAGATATTTAAGATATTATATTTTTCCGATCGTGAGCATTTAGCCGAATATGGATCACCAATTACAGGTGATACTTATATCGCTATGGAGGCAGGCCCTGTTCCTTCCAAAATATATGATATTTTTAAAATTGTTAGAGGCGATTCATATATGACAGATATGGAACACTTTGGTGAGCTATTTGCTATAGAAGATTGGATGTATCTCAAGCCAAAAAAGGAGGCAGACCTTAGGAAATTATCTCCCAATGAGAAAGAAATCATTGATAATTGCATCCGTGACTATGGCAGTTTGTCTTATGATGAGATTAAGGAGAAATCTCATGACATAGCTTGGCGTTCTACCGCCAAAGACTATGAGATAAAGCTGGATGATATTGCACGGGAAGCAGGACTTGATAATGAGGACTTAGAATATATTAATGAATTAAGAAACCTTGAAAATGCTTTGTGCTAATGGGATTATTAGGTGACATACTTTCTGGTGATCCTATTAAATCCTTAATGATTCTTCCGGGGTCTATTTTTCATGGTCCTATGGATGGAGTAGATCACGGAAAGTTTTATATCATAGCTGGAGTATCAGGAGATAAATTTTGTGTATGCTCTGTAGTGATAAACTCTAAGATAAATCAGTTTATTTTAAAACGGCCTAAATTGTTGGCACTTCAAGTTGAAATACTAAAAGATGATTATCCTTTTTTAGATCATAACTCTTATATAAATTGCGCAAATCCATTTACTGGTCCTTCTGAAAAATTAAATAATACCGAATTTACTTTTAAAGATGTGCTTAAACCGGATCACTTGGAAGTCGTGATTGGTAATATTAAAGCGAGTGGAGCATTAACTGAGGATGAAATGGACTTGTTCTTCTAATTATATTTACCATTTGGATAGCCCGCACATTGCTATAAATTCTTTTAGCCTTTTATATTTTAAGATAAAAGGCAATGGAAGATATCAAGCTAGATCCTCACAATTATCGTATCCACGGTAATGAAAATAAAAAACTTATAAGCAAAAGCCTACTCGAATGCGGAACCGGTCGATCTATAGTGGTTGATCGAGAAAACGTTATCATTGCTGGCAATGGAGTTTATGAGAAGGCCCAAGAACTAGGTATTAAAGTGCGTGTTATCGAATCAGATGGCACAGAACTAATTGCAATTAAGCGTACTGACATATCTACCGAGGATGAAAAAAGAAAACTATTAGCACTTGCTGACAATCGCACATCCGACTTATCCGAATTTGACTTCTCCGCAATAGCAGAAGACTTTGAAATAAAAGACTTGGAAGACTGGAGCTTTGACTTAGAAGACTTTTCTTTTGATGGTGTAAAACCAGACGAGGGAGGGGTTGGCTCACTACAAAGCCGTTTTATTATTCCTCCTTTCTCAATATTCAATACAACACTAGGTTATTGGCAGGACCGCAAAAAGGAATGGCTTTCACTTGGTATTAAGAGTGAAGAAGGTCGAGATAAAGAAATCACCTTTAATATTTCCTCTCAACCACCACGAGTGTATGAAGCTCGTAATGCTATTCGTGAAAGAACTGGTGTTGACCCGTCATGGGATGAATTGATAGACTACTGCAATAAACATGATATCCCAGTGATGGAAGGGACCTCTATTTTCGATCCTGTACTTTGTGAAATCTGTTATCGTTGGTTTAATATTTCTAAAGGAAAAATACTTGACCCATTCTCAGGTGGCTCTGTTCGTGGAATAGTGGCCGCAATGCTTGGCTATAACTATACTGGTGTTGATCTAAGAGACGAGCAGATAAAAGCTAATTATAAGAATGCAGATGAAGTTCTTTGTAGAGAGAATGGAAGTTATGGAACTGTAGAGTGGTTCACCGGTGACAGTTGTAATATTGATAAGATAGTTGATGGCTGCGCTGACATGATATTCTCATGTCCTCCTTATGCTGACTTGGAAGTTTATTCAGATGATCCGAAAGACTTATCCAATATGGGTTATGAAGACTTTCTAAAGGCTTATCGCACGATTATCCGTAAGAGCTGTGATAAGTTGAATGAAGATAGATTTGCTGTATTCGTCGTTGGTGATGTAAGAGATAAACAAGGCTTCTATCGAAATTTTGTATCAAACACTATTGATGCATTCCAGGATGCTGGCCTTCACTTGTATAATGAAATCATTCTCGTTAACATGATTGGTTCTCTGGCCATGCGTGCAGGCAAACAGTTTGCCAATAGTCGTAAGGTAGGAAAACAACATCAAAATGTTCTTGTATTCTATAAAGGTGACCCGAAGAAGATTAAAGAGAACTATCTTGAACTTGATTTCTCTGAATACGATTTTACGAATCAAAACGATTGACCATGAAGTACGATAAGGACATAGTAAACAAGATATGTTCTCTCATTCGTGAGGACAGCTATACTATTGCCGAAATCTGCAAATTGGTTGGCATTACAGAAGAAACATTTTATCAATGGAAAAGAAGAAAAACTGAGTTTTCTGAGTCTATAAAAAAAGCTCAATTTGATTTTAATAATTTGCTTGTCGCTGAGGCTAAACGTTCACTCGTGAAAATGATCAGAGGTTACACCGTACAGGAGAAGAAAACGGTTACTGCTGATACCGGGAAACGCGATACTGACAACAAACCAATTATCAAAGTAAAGGAGCATTCCGTTGTAGAAAAGCATTATCAGCCGAACCCGACACTAATCATATTCACACTAACCAATCGTGACCCGGAGCATTGGAAGAATAAGCAGGAGCAAACACTTTCCGGAGAGGTAGGTATAAAGAGTGACCTTGAAAGAATGACTGATGAACAATTGCAGAAGATTGTAGATGGCGAAGAAAAGTAAGACTAAGAGCAAAAGAGAAATTTTGCTGCTGAAAGCAGAAGCTGCTATCATATTGCGTAAGCGGACAGCCCGGATGGATTTCTGGGCTTTTTGCTTATATATGGACCCGAAGTTCTTTTCTAAACGTCTTTTCCTTAAGAAAGTAGCGGATGCTTTTCAACGAGTATTTGAGGCTTATTCTAACAAAAAGTCGTATCGACTCGCTGTGAGTATGCCACCTAGAGCTGGAAAATCTTACATTTCGTCACTTTTTGTTGCGTGGATGCTGGGACACTTTCCAGAGGAATCCGTCATGCGTAACTGTTGCGGTCAAGATTTGTACAATAAACTATCTTACGATACCAGGGATATTGTAGCTTCATTACGATATAGAGATATATTTCCTGAGATAAAGCTTAAATGGAATAAGCAGAATATTCGTGGATGGTGTCTTGAAGAAGCTAGGCAGGTCAGTTATTTTGGTGGTGGTGTCGGTACAAAAATTATCGGTAATGGTGCATCTTTATTGTCCATGACGGATGACTTGTATGGTGGACTTGAGGAAGCATTATCTGATACGGTCAATGAAAAGGTGTGGAGTTGGAAACAGGGCACACATGACTCACGTATTGAAGGCAATTGTTGCCAGATTGATATTGGTACCCGTTGGTCCGAAACGGATGTCCTTGGACGTATGGAAGCAGTTGGGAAGTACAATGAAATCATACGTATTCCCGCCCTTGATGCAAATGATAGATCGTTTTGTGAGGATGTACATACTACTGAATATTATCTTGATTTGCGTGCTGAAACAGATGAAAGCATTTGGTCAGCTGAGTATATGCAGGAACCAATAGAGGCTAAAGGCTTACTATATCCTAAGTCCTCACTCATGCGTTTTAAAATGGCTGACCTTAAAGGTGATCCGGACGGTGTTATCGGCGCATGTGATACAGCCGATAAGGGTGATGATGATCTATGTGCTCCATTCGGGCATATATACGGTGATAAGATATTCATCAAATCTGTTGTATTCACAAAGGACCCGGTTGAGGTAACAGAACCACGTCTTGCGCAGGAAATAATAGATTCTAAGTGTGATAAGATACGCATCGAGTCGAACAACGGTGGCCGTATATTCGCTAAGGATGTACGTGTGATAGTCAAGAGGGAAAGGTCGCAATGCGAAGTACTCGCTCATCCAACAACAGATCATAAGGAAACACGTATTATCATGAAGTCCGGATATATAAAATCTCACTTCGTTTTCCTTGATGAATCAGAGTATAAGAAAGGATCCGACTATTGGCATTTCATGAAGGGGTTGACCTCTTACAAGCGTGAGGGTGGCAATGCCCATGATGATGCTCCTGATGGTGCCACTATCCTTGCTGAGTTTATTACTTCACTTGGTGTTAAACTCAAAAAGCAAGTTAAAAGGGTTGCTATACCTGTAATGCCTCATTGATGCAAATACTTATTGCTGATTATATTTTAAGAGAAAAATATAGTTATGACAATAGCTGAAATATTAGAGCAGGAAGATTTTGGAAAAATAGTGTCGGATTTATCTGTTGATACTATTAAGGATAGGGAATCCAGAGAGTACCTCGATGAATATAATGGAGATCGTACCCGTAGATCTACAAGTGTAGGGCTTAGGGAGCCTAAAAAAACAGAAATGTATTCCGATACATTGAAAAATAAAGACGGAACTCCACTTAGGCTCGACGATAAAACGGTGCAGGTTGCTAAGATCATCACCAATATGCCTAAGAAGATAGTTCGTACATCAGCCGCTTTCCTCTTTGGAGGAAAAATGACTATTTCAGCAGATAATGCTAATGACGGGTTCAATGAATTCAAAACTGTATTTGCTCGAAAGCTTAAGATGCAACCTCTTCTTAAGAAGTTTGCTCGTATTGTACTATCTGAGACAAAAGCTGCTATTGTGTTCTTTCCTGTTAAAAAAATGGTTAATGGTAAACCGATCTCTATGCTTAAGGTTAAGATTTTACATCTTCCAAGGATTCGGCAAATGATAGCTCTTATGAATTCTATCCTCACTTTGATGATGATGATGATATGGATGCGTTCATATATAAATATAAAATATCTATAGACGGTAAAAGTACTGAATGCGCTAAGATATGGACGGCGGAGCAGATTATAACGGCAAAAAAAATAAACGGTGTATGGGAAAAGATAGTAGATAAAAATCTATTTGGACTTATACCGGTTGTATATGCTGAGGTTGACTTTCCGGATTGGGAAGATTCAGCAAAAGTGCTTGATTCGTTCGAAATGCGTTTGTCCCGTCTTTCTGATACGAATGACTATTTCTCCGAGCCTATCTTGAAGAAGTATGGAGAGGCTGATTTACCAGGTAAATCTACAGTAGGTAAAGAAATATCGTTCCCTGTGAAGATGGACGAAGACACTGGAAAAGAAATACACGGTGATGCTGATTATCTTGTATGGCAGCAATCTATCGATTCGATCAAGGAAGAACTATCTCAGTTACGTAACGAGTTGTATTCTGGTACTTCAACGCCTGACCTCAGCTTCGATAATCTGAAAGGTATTGGTAATCAATCAGGCGTAGCCCGTAAGTTTATGATGATGGATGCAATCATCAAGGCTAGCGATAACATGGAGATATTCGAACCGGTTGTTCAGCGTTGTATATCTGTTGTAAAGACGGGTATCTCCAATATTTCCAATATAAAATACAAAGGTGATCTTGAGGATAATAATATAGAAGCAAAATTTGGTACAATTCTTCCAGAAGACTTGACTGAAGAACTTGACAATTTATCAACGGCTAATGGTGGTAAGCCTATTAATAGCCAAAAGACTATAACTGCGCGATCTCCTTATACAAAGGATGTAGAGGAAGAGATTAAACAGATGGAGAAAGAAGATAGTCAAAGCAAAGTATCAACTAACATGGTAGGAGCGACTGTATAATTATGCCAAAGAAAACTAACTTTTACGATAGACAGCATATTCAAAGGATGCAAGTACAACAGAGTGATGTAGCTAACGTCTTTGATAAGTTCTGTCAGTCTGTTTCTTTAAATCTGAAAAGATGGACTGACACTAACAATCAAAGTGTGTGGGTGCGTAATCTTAGTGTGGAGAATGCTATTGACAGAGAGTTGGCCAACTTGCAAACCGTGCTGATGAATAACATCGGAGACTATCAAGATGATGCTTTCAATAGATCCAACAAAAAGAATGATGATCTGGTAGATCTGTATATTCAAGGAATGGCCATTAGTCAAACTCTACAAAATGGCATGT
>JAATGU010000007.1 GCA_015654535.1 Bacteroidales bacterium | reverse complement strand
TGCATATGCCGAATCTTCAGTATGTCGAAGAAAATCTTTATTGCATTACTTCGGCGAAGAATATACAGAAGAAAATTGTGGAAATTGTGACAATTGTTTAAACCCTAAGAAACAAGTGGAAGCTCAGGATTCATTATGTGCCGTGATAGAAACTATCTTGGCAGTAAAAGAGAACTTTAAAACAGACTATATTATCGATGTATTACAAGGAAGAGAAACTTCCGAAGTGCAAGCTCATCTGCATGAAGACTTAGAAGTCTTTGGTTCAGGAATGGGAGAAGAAGATAAAATATGGAATGCAGTTATTCGACAGGCTTTGATAGCCGGATTTTTAAGTAAAGATGTCGAGAATTATGGATTATTAAAAGTAACGGATGCTGGAGTTAAATTCCTTAAACATCCAAAATCGTTTAAAATAACAGAGGATAATGATTTTGAAGAAATAGAAGAGGAAACTCCGATGCGTGGAGGAGCTTCATGTGCAGTTGATCCTGCTCTCTATTCTATGCTGAAAGATTTGAGAAAAAAAATCTCTAAAAAGTTGGATGTACCTCCTTATGTAGTCTTTCAAGATCCTTCACTGGAGGCAATGGCAACAATCTATCCGGTAACGCTGGATGAGTTGCAAAATATCCCAGGTGTAGGAGCGGGAAAAGCAAAGCGTTATGGAAAGGATTTTTGCGTATTGATAAAAAAACATTGTGAAGAGAATGAAATTGAACGTCCCGAAGATTTACGTGTACGTACAGTTGCAAACAAATCAAAGCTAAAAGTCTCAATTATTCAAAGCATAGACCGAATGGTGGCTTTAGATGATATTGCTCTTTCCAAAGGTATTGAGTTTTCGGACCTGCTTGAAGAAATTGAAGCGATTGTTTATTCGGGAACGAAGCTTAATATAGACTATTTTCTGCGTGAGATAATGGATGATGACCATCTGCAAGATATTTATGATTATTTTAAAGAATCAGTTACCGATAGAATTGACGATGCTGTTGAAGAATTGGGTGGAGATTACACTGAAGATGAAATTCGTCTGGTGAGAATTAAGTTCATCTCTGAAATGGCTAACTAAAAAAACTCTTTTTTTTGAATCGCAGGTTATACAAACTTAGATTGGTTAATAGCAATGGTAATTAAACTTTTGTGTTAATTGAAGTAAATTTGTATAATCAGCGCTTCTATTTCCTCTATTTTTATATTTATTCAAAAAAAACAAGTAAACTCTTCTTCCTAAAGAAAGAATTATGTGTATATTTGCACGCAATAATTTCTAAAGCATAATCCTATGTCATTTATTGCAGATAAGATTGTTATGGATGGATTAACCTACGACGACGTACTTCTAATCCCTGCATATTCTGAGGTATTACCCCGCAATGTCGATTTATCGACAAAGTTTTCACGAAACATTGAGTTAAAAATTCCTTTTGTAACTGCGGCGATGGACACTGTTACCGAAGCAAAAATGGCGATTGCTATCGCACGTGAGGGAGGAATAGGTGTGATCCATAAGAATATGTCTATTAAGGCGCAAGCAAAACAAGTGGCAATTGTGAAGCGTGCTGAAAATGGAATGATTTATGATCCTGTGACCATTAAGAAAGGATCGATGGTACGCGATGCCTTATCTCTGATGGCTGAATATAAGATAGGAGGAATTCCGGTGGTAGATGATGACAGGATGTTAGTTGGTATTGTAACCAACCGCGATTTACGTTTTGAACGTGATATGAACAAACGTATTGACGAGGTCATGACGAAAGAGAATATAGTTACTACCAATCAGTCCACCGACTTAGAATCGGCTGCTCAAATTCTCCAAAAATATAAAATTGAAAAACTTCCTGTAGTAGACAAAGAAGGCAAACTAGTGGGGTTGGTCACCTATAAAGATATTACGAAAGCTAAAGATAAACCTATGGCATGTAAGGATTCTAAAGGAAGACTTCGGGTTGCCGCTGGGGTAGGGGTGACAGCAGATACCTTTGCCCGTATGCAAGCTTTGGTTGAAGCAGGAGCGGATGCAATTGTTATTGATACAGCTCATGGACATTCAAAGGGAGTTATAGACCAACTAAAGGAAGCTAAAAAGCGTTTCCCAACTATTGATATTGTAGTAGGTAATATTGCTACCGGAGAGGCAGCTTTGGCTCTTGTGGAAGCAGGTGCTGATGGTGTAAAAGTAGGCATTGGCCCTGGATCTATCTGCACCACACGTATAGTTGCTGGTGTGGGAGTTCCACAGCTTTCGGCTGTTTATGATGTAGCTAAAGCACTGAAAGGAACGGGCGTTCCGTTAATTGCCGATGGTGGTTTGAGATATTCCGGAGATGTGGTTAAGGCCTTGGCTGCGGGAGGTTACTCAGTGATGGTCGGATCATTGGTTGCCGGAGTGGAAGAAAGTCCGGGCGAGACCATTATTTTTAATGGTAGAAAATTTAAATCTTACCGTGGAATGGGTTCGCTTGAAGCTATGGAAAACGGTTCAAAAGACCGTTATTTTCAAGGTGGAGAATCGGATGTTAAGAAGCTGGTACCCGAAGGCATTGCCGCCCGTGTGCCCTATAAAGGTACACTCTTTGAAGTAGTTTATCAACTTTGCGGTGGACTTCGTGCGGGAATGGGATACTGTGGTGCTGCGGATATAGAAAAACTTCATGAAGCAAAATTTACGCGTATAACAAATGCCGGTGTGATGGAAAGTCATCCGCATGATGTCACAATTACAAGTGAGTCACCCAACTATAGTCGTCCTGAATAAAAGATAATTAGAATTTAATATAGAGACTTAAAAGAAAGGAACCAATCATAAAGGATTGCTTCCTTTTTTTTTCGAGGGGATGATCCTTTGTAATATATCCATGTGATTAGACTAATTTTTTTGTTATCTGACAATAAAAACAAATAAATTTCAATTGAAATACGCAATTTTTGCGTATTTTCGCCGTTGAATTATTGATTGTTATGCCAATCTCTTTTAATATGTATTTTTAATGAGACACCTATAATGAAAAGAAAGATTATTTTATTTGCAGGTTTAGCTTTGAGCGTCTATGCTTTCTCACAACAAAATGACCTGGTCTTGATGAGAATAAACAACAAGGACATTACCCGTTCGGAATTCGAATACATTTATAACAAGAATAATTCAAACAACGAATTAGATAAGAAGTCTTTAGATGAATATGTCAATCTGTTCGTAAACTTTAAACTGAAAGTGGCCGCAGCTCAAGCGGAAGGGGTAGATACTACAAAAGCTTTTCGTGATGAATTTCAAGGATACCGTCAACAATTAACAAAATCTTATCTTACAGATGACTCTGTTGATGAGGCAAATGCCAGAGATGTTTATAATCGGTTGAAAGAAAATATAGAAGTCTCTCATATATTAATAAGATGTAAGCCAGATGCCACTCCTGCAGATTCCCTCGATGCATATCATAAGGCGGAGCGTGCCCGTCAGCGAATATTAAATGGTGAGAATTTTGAAAAAGTAGCCCGTGAAGTTTCCGAAGATCCTTCGGTGAAACAAAATGGGGGTGATTTAGGCTACTTCACCTCTCTGCAGATGGTTGCTCCTTTTGAAGATGCTGCTTATTCACTAAAAGTTGGAACAATGAGTAAACCTGTGCGTACCGACTTTGGTTATCATGTGATTAAAGTAACTAATCGCCGTCCAGATATGGGTAAAGTGTTGGTGGCACATATCTTTAAATTCCTTCCACAAGATGTAACGAAAGAAAAAGAAAATAAAGTTTCCTTGCAAATGGATTCTATTTATAATGCCTTGCAACACGGAGCGGATTTTGCTACTTTGGCAAAGAATTGTTCTGAGGATAAAGGTACAGCTCCTCGTGGTGGAGAGCTACCATGGATCGGTTTTCGTCAAACAGTCAAAGAATTTGAAGATGTGGCTTATTCCTTAAAAAAAGATGAATATTCTAAACCATTCCGCTCTCCGAGTGGCATGCATATTGTGAAATTAATAGATCGTAAAACCATAGAACCATTTGATGAAAAGAAGGATGAAATAGTTCGTCGGTTAAGCCGTCAGGGCAGAGGGGATAAAGGCGCTGAAGTTCTCGTTGAAAAACTGGAAAAGAGCTACTCTTTCTCGCTGAATGAAAAAAGTGTAGCAGAAATAAAAAACTTGATGAAGAATGTTCAGATGGGTAAAGATTCTCTGAATTCTCCTTATGCAAAGGAACTTTCGGGTGACCTACTTACTTTGAGTGGAATCAATTATCCGGTGCAAGGCTTTATTGAATGGGCAAAGACTCATCAGGGACCTACTGAGAAACTATTGAAAGATTATACCCGAAAAGTGGTTCTTGATTTTGAAGATAGTCGCCTTGAACAAAAGTATCCCGAATTTGGACATTTAATGCAAGAGTATCGCGATGGGATTTTATTATTCGATATAAGTAATCGCACTGTTTGGGATAAAGCTTCGAAAGATGAAAAGGGATTAGCCACTTTCTTCGATGAGAATAAATCTAACTACAGTTGGGATTCTCCTCGTTTTAAAGGAGTGATTGTTCATTGTAAAGACAAAAAAGTAGCGAAGGATGTCAAGAAGTTGACAAAGAAAAATCCAGAAGAGGAATGGCTAACTGTCATACGTAAGACACTCAACAATGATTCTATCTCAGTAGTGAAAATAGAAAAAGGGCTTTTTGCTAAAGGAGAAAATAAGTATGTGGATAAATTAAAGTTTAAGTCAGGTAATTTTGAACCGCTTAAAGATTATCCAGTGACTATTTTTATTGGTAAGAAGCTTAAAAAAGGTCCGGAAAGTTATAAAGATGTTCGAGGTCCTGTTACTGCTGATTATCAAAATTACTTGGAAGCTAATTGGATTAAAGAATTACGGGACAAATATAAGGTTGAAATTAACCAAGAGGTTTTAAAAACAGTTAATAATCACTGAACGAATTGATTATTACACTATCTTCGCCCTGTGTTCAATCTGAATTTATTTGACGACGAACAGAAACACAAAAATAAGAGATACTGCGTTCTATTATATTGTTAGTTTTTAAGCGAATATTGACCATCGGGATAGCAATTTTTTTCTCCTTGCCAATAAAGAGAAGAGAGATTTGTCAATCTGCAATAGGTGGAAAATTAATGAGCGAAGTGAATAATAATTTGTATAAAATCGCAGTCGACAAAAAAGATTAATTATTTTAAATAAGAAGAATGAAAAAGTTAGTGAACTTTAAGACGCTATTATTACTATTTTTGCTGTGTACTCAAGTGAAAGTGTACGCTCAAGATAATGTAATCGACGAAGTGGTATGGATCGTGGGTGATCAAGCTATTCTGAAATCGGATGTAGAAGAGGAACGGCTGAATGCACAGTACAATGGCACTAAGTTTGACGGTGATCCTTATTGTGTAATTCCTGAACAAATAGCCATTCAAAAATTATATCTTCATCAGGCAGCTATTGATAGTGTGGAAGTCACAGACTCCGAAGTTTTGCAACAGGTAGAGTGGCAGATAAACAATATCATTCGTCAGATAGGCTCTAAAGAGAAAATGGAGGAATATTTCAATAAAACTTATACGCAGATCAGGGAGACGATGCGTGAAAGTACCCGTGATGGACTTATCGTGCAAAAAATGCAACGAAAATTAGTCGGAGAGATTAAGATTACTCCTGCTGAAGTGAGACGGTATTTCAAAGAATTACCTCAAGATAGTGTCCCTTATGTTCCTACACAAGTGGAAGTTCAGATTATTACTCAAGAGCCCAAAATTCCGGTTTCCGAGATTGAAGATGTAAAAAAGAGATTGCGTGAATATACAGATCGCATAAATTCCGGAGAGACACCATTCTCTTCTTTGGCTATTCTTTATTCTGAAGATCCGGGTAGCGCCCGTCGTGGAGGAGAACTTGGATTTATGGGAAAAGGAGAGTTGTTGCCAGAATTTGCAGCGGTAGCATTTAACTTGCAAGATCCTAAAAAAGTATCTAAAATTGTAGAAACCGAATATGGTTTTCATATTATCCAGCTAATAGAAAAACGAGGTGATCGCATTAATTGTCGTCATATTTTGTTAAAACCAAAAGTGGGAGACAAAGAATTGGAAGTGGCAATACATCGTTTAGACTCTATTGCCGGCGATATTCGTAAGAGTAAGTTTACCTTTGACCAAGCTGCATCTGTTATCTCTCAAGATAAAGACACTCGTAATAATAATGGTTTAATGCCAAATTCTAAAACAAGTACTTCAAGGTTTGAAATGGACCAGTTACCGCAAGAAGTAGCAAAGACCGTTGATAAAATGAATGTGGGCGAAGTTTCGAAGGCATTTACTATGGTCAATGAGAAAGGTAAGCAAGTTTGTGCCATTGTTAAGCTAAGAACGAGAATTGATGGTCACAAAGCAACTATGACCGATGATTATCAAAGCTTGAAAGAACTTGTGCTTAGTAAAATTAGAGCGCAAAAATTGGATAATTGGATCAGAGAGAAACAAAAGAATACTTATGTTCGTATTAATGAGAACTGGAAAAAATGCGATTTTAAATATCCGGGTTGGATTAAATAAATGAAGAGTTGCACTGAAAATGTATGCTGAAGAATAATAAAAAAAGATATTGTATAGGCAGGCACAGAATATTACTTATAGGTATTCTGTGCCTGTTTGGCGTTTGTTTAATAGCAGGAAATAAACCGGATAAAGACAAAAAGAGGAAGCCTCCCAAAGATATGGTCTATATTTTGAACTCAGATGAGACTATTGGAAATGAACTTCTTAGACCTGATATTACACTGCTACAGGGAAACGTTAAGTTGCGACACAAAGGTATGTATATGTATTGTGACAGCGCTTATTTAAATGAAAAGCTGAATTCCTTCGAAGCTTTTGGCAAGGTCCGTATGGAGCAGGGAGATACGCTATTTATATATGGTAACTATCTGAAGTACGATGGATACAAAGAGTTGGCAATGCTTCGGGAAAATGTTAAGTTGGTAAATAGGAAAACAACCTTACTTACTGATAGTTTGGATTATGACCGAATATTGGATAAAGCTTATTATTTTGAAGGAGGAACATTGCTCGATCAGGATAATGTGCTGACTTCAGATTGGGGAGAATATAGTCCTTCTACAAAGAATGCAGTCTTTAATTTTGATGTAAAGCTTGTAAATCCACGCTTTACCTTAACTTCAGATACGCTGAAATATAATTCGGTTACCACGATTGCCCATATTGTGGGGCCTTCTCATATTGATAGTGAGAAGAACCATATTTATTCAGAGCGCGGGTATTATAATACTCATGCAGATCAGGCACAGTTGATGGATCGTTCTGTGCTGACAAATGAGGATGGTAAGAGATTGATAGGAGACAGTATTTATTATGATCGTAAGAAAGGATATGGAGAAGCGTTTAAAAATGTGTTGCTCACGGACACGGTAAATAAGAACATTCTTACGGGTGACTATTGCTTTTATGATGAGCTAAAGGGAAGTGCTTTGGCTACCCAAAAAGCTATTGCCATTGATTATTCGCAGGGAGACAGTCTGTTTTTGCATGGTGATACACTTAAGCTGAATACTTTCAACATGAAAACGGATTCTATATACCGGGAGATGAGAGCTTTTCATAAAGTAAGAATGTTTCGCAATGATTTTCAAGGAGTTTGTGATTCGTTGTTTTTCACCTCCAAAGATACGAGTGTGATCATGTATAAAGATCCGATTTTGTGGACGGAAAATAAACAGTTGTTGGGTGAAGAAATACGAATCTATTTAAATGATAGCACCATTGACTGGGCACACATTGTGAATCAAGCATTGAGCATTGAGCAAAAAGACACGATTCATTATAACCAGATCACAGGCAAAGAAATGAAAGCTTTCTTTGATAAAGGGGATATGCGTAAAGTGGATGTCATCGGTAATGTTCAGTTGGTATACTATCCTGAAGATAAGGATAGTACAATGATAGGAATGAACGTGTCGGAATCGAGTCTGCTAAATATATTTCTCAAAGATAAAAAGATGGATAAAATGATAATGAGCCCTAAGTCCAATGGCACCCTCTATCCCATGCCTATGATTCCTCCTGCAAAACTCAGATTAGACAACTTTGCGTGGCTTGATTTTATCCGCCCGCTCAATAAAGACGACATCTTAGTGTGGCGTGGAAAAAAAGCTGATCAAGTATTGAAGAATAAAGGAAGAAAATCGATACCTTTGCCTAATCATGGATTGCTGAAAAAGTAAGGTCCATGTAACTATTTTAAACATTGCCATGAGTGATATTATTCGTTTGTTACCCGACTCGGTTGCTAATCAGATTGCCGCAGGTGAAGTGATCCAACGTCCGGCTTCAGTGATAAAGGAACTGGTCGAAAACTCTATTGATGCCGAAGCAAAGGAAATTCATATTTTGATAACCGATGCCGGAAGAACTTGTATACAGGTTATAGACGATGGAAAAGGAATGTCGGAAACTGATGCCCGGCTTTCCTTTGAACGTCATGCTACTTCCAAAATTCGCGAAGCGGCAGATTTGTTTGCCCTCACTACTATGGGGTTTCGCGGTGAAGCATTAGCTTCTATAGCTGCTGTTGCACAGGTGGATCTTAAAACTCGTTCGGGAAAAGAAGAATTGGGTACTATCATTTCTGTATCCGGTTCTGCGGTAGAGCGGCAAGAAACAATTTCCTGCCCCAAAGGGAGTAATTTTTCTGTGAAGAATTTATTTTTTAATGTACCTGCCCGCCGAAAGTTTTTAAAGTCTAACCAGACGGAGCTGAGCAATATATTGACAGAATTTGAGCGTATTGTGCTTGTTCATCCGGATGTGGCATTTACGCTTCACAGTAATGATGCGGAGTTATTCAATCTACCCGCTTCTTCTCTTCGCCAGCGTATTATCTCTGTATTTGGAAAGAAACTGAATCAACAGCTGTTGACGGTAGAGGTGGATACTACTTTAGTCAAAATATCTGGTTATGTGGCTAAGCCCGATGCTTCTCGTAAAAAGGGAGCGCACCAATACTTTTTCGTTAATGGGCGGTATATGCGTCACCCTTACTTTCACAGGGCAGTAACGGAAGCCTATGAAAAACTTGTTCCTGTAGGTGAGCAAGTCTCTTATTTCCTTTATTTAGAGGTTGATCCCGCTGATATTGATGTGAATATCCATCCTACAAAGACCGAGATTAAGTTTGAGAACGAAGTCCCTATCTGGCAAATTCTTGCGGCATCCATCAAAGAATCGCTGGGCAAGTTTAATGAAGTACCTTCTATTGACTTTGATATGGAAGGAATGCCCGATATTCCTGCTTATGACGGTTCGTCTGCTCTTCAACCACCAAAACTAAATTTTGATCCTAACTTCAATCCTTTTCAGAAGTCCGGTTCTACTTATTCACGACCAAAAGTGGATTGGGATAATTTGTATAAAGGACTTGAAAAAGCAGAAAGAAAGACACAGGCTGCTTCTCTGCCGGATGTGGAAGAATCCTCTGCTCCCGTTGATCCGGAACCGCAGCAGTCTACCTTGTATGAGGCAGAAGCGGTAGCCGAAAAAAGTGCACTTCAACTCCAATTGAAAGGAAAGTTCATCCTCATATCTGTGAAATCCGGACTAATGATCATTGATCAACAGCGGGCGCATGTACGGGTCTTATTCGATCAATATTTACAACAAATAAAGAATCATCAGGGAGTAGCGCAAGGAGTCCTTTTTCCTGAGATATTAGAACTTCCAGCCTCTGAAGCAGCTGTGCTGGAAGAAATATCCGACGATCTTTACGCCATTGGTTTTGATTTGAGTAATCTGGGAGGAGGAAGCTATGCCATTAACGGAGTTCCCGCAGGCATCGAAGGCCTTTCTCCTATGCAGCTTATCAGAAGCATGGTACACACGGCTATGGAAAAGGGCAGTGACGTGAAAGAGGAAGTACACAATGCTCTTGCTCTGACTCTTGCCAAAGCAGCTGCCATTGTTTATGGGCAAGTGCTCAGTAATGGAGAAATGACCAAACTTGTCGATTCTCTTTTTGCCTGCGCCACTCCTAATTATACTCCCGACGGAAAGAAGGTCCTATCGGTGATTAAAGAAGAAGAAATTGAAAAACCTTTCAAGTAAGAGATTATAAAATAAAAGATATATGGAATACGCAATCTGTTTTGTTCCTAATATTCCCCTTCGTCGCGATCACGACGAATGCTCGGAGATGATGACCGAACTTCTTTTTGGCGAAAGTTGCACCGTGACCGATTCGTGGGGCAGCTGGAGTAAGATTATCAACAAAGCCGATGGATACGAAGGTTGGCTTACCACCAAGATGCTAACTTCTTTGAATAAAGAGGAATTCGATACTTATAACCCCGCCGCTCAAACGGTGGTTACCACACTTTTTACTCAGGCGATGAGTGAAACTACCGGAAAATGCATATTACTTACCGGAGGAAGTCTATTGCCAGAATATAGGGCAGATGGAACCTTTCGGGTAAAGTCGGACCGATTCCGATTGAATCCCACAGATGTTATCCCATTAAAAGAATCCTTACTCGATACGAGTAGACGATTTCTGAATACTCCTTATCTTTGGGGTGGCAAGAATGCCATGGGGATGGATTGCTCAGGATTGACACAAGTGGTGATGCGCATGCATGGCCTGCAGATTCTTCGCAATGCCAGTCATCAGGCTACGCAAGGCGAAATGGTTTCGTTTCTGCAAGAAGCTCGTCCGGGTGATTTGGCTTTTTTTGATCATGCCGATGGACACATTTCTCATGTGGGAATGGTAGCGGAAGATGGTTACATTATCCATTGTTCTGGTTCGGTACATATTGATAAACTCGATGATGAAGGTATTTTTAGCGAAGAGCTCAATATGTATACACACAATCTACGGTTAATTAAACGATTTGCTTAAAGAGAACCTTTATTTCTTTTATTTCGGGTTCATCCGTCTTTTCTCACGAAAACTAAAAACGCCTCGTCACTTTATTCAAGTAGCGAGGCGTTTTTGGTTTGTCGGGAATTAAATTTCCCGGAATCCAATAATTTGTCTTACTTCTTTCAGTGTTTTCGCGGCACTTTCACTTGATTTCTCCGCGCCGGTCTTTGCAATTTTGTCCAGCAATTGGGTGTCAGACGAAAATTCCAGAATGCGTTCGCGGATAGGTTCGGTGAAAGCAACCACATCTGCGGCCAACTGTTTTTTCAAGTCTCCGTAACGGATAGAGCAGTCGTTATATTTTTCGTTGAAGTAATCATACGTATCTTTGGTGGAAACAATATCCAGAAAAGTAAAGAGATTTTGAATTACCTCAGGCTTCTCACTGTTGGGGGTAGTAGGTCCGGCATCCGTCACCGCTTTCATTACTTTCTTGCGGACAGTTTCCGCGTCATCCATCAGATAAATGCAGTTACCTTCAGATTTTCCCATCTTTCCGGAACCATCCAGTCCCGGCACCTTTACCGCTTTATCTGAAAGAGAGAACGAAGCAGGTTCAGGAAATATTTCTGTGCCATACATCGTGTTAAAGCGACGGGCAAACTTACGGGCCATCTCCATGTTCTGTTCCTGATCTTTACCCACAGGCACCTTCACCGCTTTGTGCATAAGAATGTCCGCAGCCATAAGCGTAGGATAAGTCAGCAGCCCGGCGTTTACATTGTCCGGTTGCTTGCGCGCTTTATCCTTAAAAGAAGTAGTACGTTCCAGCTCTCCCAGATACGCATTCATGTTGAGATACAAATAGAGTTCCAACACCTCTTTCACATCACTTTGTATATAGATAGTCGCTTTTTCAGGATCAATGCCGCAAGCAAGATATTCCGCAAGGATGGTGCGCGCACTTTTTACGATGTCCGCCGGTTTAGGATGAGTGGTGAGGGAATGCCAGTCAGCGATAAAGAAATAACAATTATATTCATTCTGCATTTGCAGAAAACTCTTCACTGCTCCAAAGTAGTTGCCCAAGTGCAGATTACCTGTCGGGCGGATTCCACTAACAACTGTTTCCATAATTCATTTGTTTCTAAATAATTTCCGCAAAGATACGAAATAATCACAAAAGAATCATACCGTTAAATCAAACTATTGTTTATTTTCGAGCTTTTTAAAGAGGATTGATCCGCTTTTCTCTATAAATGAATGCCACGGGTCAAACTATTCGTGAAAACGCAAAAGCATCTCTCACTTCTCACTGATATTTAATAATATACTGATTTACAATTGTTTAAATAGTGATAGATGCCCTAAAACCCATTTTTATCTCTCACTTTGATTTCTCATCTCTCACTACTTGGGTAGGGCTATTTGTTGTGGAGTAACTCTTCCCAGCTAGCTTATGCTTTATTTAAAGAGTACGAATCATTTCTTGTCTTACACGGGTTTTACTTGTCACTACTTGGTCGACATTAAAATCAAAAAGAGATGACAAATAGTAGAAAAAAGCTTGTTTTATCATCCGAAACCTTCAGGCTTGAAGTTCTTCGGGATTATTATTTGAGTGGAGACAG
>JAATGU010000048.1 GCA_015654535.1 Bacteroidales bacterium | reverse complement strand
CGTAAAGATCATCTGGGCGATAACCGTGAAGTTTGGCTAGCCAATACCGGAGAAACCGTGCAACGAACGCAGTATTATCCAAGTGGACTCCCATGGGCAAGTAATGATGGTGATAATCCGAGCCAGCAACAACGAAAATATAACGGAAAAGAATTTGTAGAGATGCAGGGCTACGATACCTACGATTATGGGTGGAGAGGTATGTATCCTGCAATTGGTAGATTTATGTGTGTGGATCCACTGGCGGAAAAATACTACTCGATTAGCCCATATGCGTATTGCAAGGGTGATCCTGTAAACTATATTGATCCAAATGGAGAATTTAGCACTAAGTTTGGAGCTTGGTTACATAAAGTTTTCCATGGTGGTGGTAGTAAAATTGAGAAAAATAGTAACGGACAGTATTATTATACTAAAGGCTTAGATGGTGTAGCTGGAGTTGCTGCTGTATATGGTTCAAGTGGATATAAAGGAAAACCGGATCAAAAATATGGCGAACGTACTTGGGGTACAGGAACTTCTCAAACAATGGAATTACCTACTTCTAAATATCATGGACCTTCAATAGATATGAAAGAAGCGTCCAATGACGCAGTTGATTTATGGGCAACAATATTTAAAAATATTGTCAATAATCAAAACACAAATTCTTCAAGCAAACAAAACGCTGAGCCAAAAGTATTAGACGAAGAAGTTATCGATTATGGAGTTGTGTCTAGTATTGAAGATGCTGGTGAAAATAATGCTCCATATGTGAACATTAAAACAAAGAAAGGGAAAGTGTACTATTTTAACGCACGAAATTATCGTAAAAATGATACAATTTTCAAGGAAACTTCAAGAAAACTTTCAAATCATACAAGTGATACAATTCATAAATCATATTAAAATCATGAATAAAAGTATATTTCTACTAATTGTGCTTTTCGTATTAATTTCATGTCAGCAACAAACTAAAAAGTACTATTATGATACGGGTGAACTAAAATACGAATCTTATGATATTGATAAGAAAAATAGAATTTATCATATTAAAGCATATTATAAAAATGGATTTTTGAAAGAAGAGGGAAATATGAAAGGAAAAGGTAGACCTGATGGACACTGGAAAGAATTTTATAGTGATGGAGTCCTTAAATGGGAAGGCGATTATTCTATTGGTCATGTTGTGATTCCTAAAAATGAAAGTTATCCTGATTTTGTCCACATGCCAGCGCGATTAGGTATCGAGGGAAATCCGAAAGCATTGAAGATTGGTCAAAAATATAAGATTAGACTCTATATGGAAAAAGTCCATCCATCAATGTATGTTGTGTCTTATGAAAACTTTATTGAAGTACCAACTAATCCTAATGATCCAGATAAATATCCTTTTATAATAACTCCAAATAAAACTGGGGAGTTCTATGTATGGATAGTTTTTCCGAATAAGGATGGCATCTATTTAGCTGGGAATCCATTTTTAGCTTTTAAAATGAACGTAGTAAAATAAGACTCAAAAGTTTTTTTCGCTATTTGCAAGGAACTGAAAGCCATGAACAGACTGAACCTGTGATTAAGGAGCAAGACGGAGAGGGGCGGTATTGCCTGTTTGGACGGCTGTAGATCCGTTATGTGAAAAACATTATAATGTCTCACCATATGTGTATTGCTTGGATAATCCGGTGAATTTGATAGATCCAGACGGTAGATTAGAATGGCCCGTAAATAAAACTTACAATGGAAATGGACGTCGCCATGAGAATAACTGGCACGCACCAAGACCTCATGGGAGATTACATCAAGGAGTTGATATTAATCATACTGGAGGTGGTAATACAGATCAGGGCGCACCAATTGTTGCAACACATAACGGAACTGTTACAAGAGTAGGACATGCTGGTGATGGAGATGGTGGTGGCAACCGGATAAAGATAACTTCTGCAGATGGTACTGTTTCAACTTCATACATGCATTTAGATGGTACAAGTTCTGGTCTTAAAGTGGGTAGTGAGATAAAAGAGGGGCAACAGATTGGAACAATGGGAAGATCTGGTGCTAATGGTCAAAGTGACTACACAGCACATTTGCATTATGAAGTATCAGTGGATGGTACTAAGATAAATCCTGCAAACGGAGCAAATCACTTGGTTGACCCTCAACAAATAATAGATTCCAGAACTCCTACTCAACAACCAGAGTACAGTGGTGGAACTTTGCCTGAAGTCACTGTAGTTGGACAGAGTCCTGAAGCAGCTCAAAGACCACTGCCTCAAATTCCTGTTCCAGAAATAAAAACACCCGAAATAAAACCAATTCAAAACTAAAAGATATGAATAGAAAATATTTATTTACATTGATGTTCATAGTAGGATATTTATTATCATCATGCAATGGGACAAAAAATAAAATCAATGATGAAAAAGTAAGAGACTCAATTGGTGCGGATCTTTCTGTCAAACCCACCCACGTAGAAAGAAAGCATAAGGTTATACATTTTGAATCTGTTAATGTAGATTCTATTGTTGGTATTTATCGTGTTTTATATAAAACGCAAGATGATGGACAAATTGTTACCACATATCCAATTACAGATGGGAAAGGAAAGGATACTGTATGTTATGCCAGTCAGAATGTAATATTAACCATAAACAAAGCTGGCAAAGACATTATTTTAAATAGGAAAATACAACGGGATGATTTTAGGTCATTTATACCTAAGAATGAAATATCTAAATATTGTATATCCAACTTTAAGATTACAGATATAACAACAACGGGAATTAAATTTTCCATTAATTTTTGCGTTCCAGACACAGATGTATGTTATTGGTTTGAATTGATTGTATCAGACAATGGCAATATTAAAATAAATGAAGTGATAGAAAAAGAAAGTGATATGTAATATGCTTCTCAATAAAACAGAAAAGCTCGGCACTTAAATTGCCGGGCTTTTCTGCTTTATAGCATAGCTACATTTTTATTGAAGAAGTCTTTAAACTTCTTCTTGGTCAGCATGGTTTCAATCATACCAAATATAATGGATTTATCCTTTTCGTCTAGCTCGGCAATAAGGCGCACTTGCTCGGATGTGGTTTTATCTTCTATAGTTATTTCTTGGGGTACTACTTGGCTATTTGCTACTTTTATAACCAACGGAAGCTATTTGAACTAGGCTACACCACCAAGTGGTTACGATGCGCAATATCTTGATAATACCGGAAAACCGAATGCCAGCGGATTGTTGACAGGAACATTGGTGTACCATCTGAACGATCCAACCAAATACGAGGCAACGGCACTTTATTATGATTATCGGGGGCGGGTATTACAATCACGTGCAAGTAATCATCTGGACGGGTACGATCTGGCGTACAATGCTCTGGACTTTACAGGCAAACCCATCAAAACCTACAAAACCCACGGCATAAACGGAACTACGCCCAGCATTACCGAAATATATAGCTATACTTACGACAAAGCGCAACGGCTTACAGCCACTACCTATAGTTTGAACGGTGGGAGCTCGGTAATTTTGGCATCGAATGCCTACGACGAATTAGGAAGGCTTATCACCAAAAAGCGTCACACCAGTGCCGATACTGAGACCTATGCATATAATATTCGCAATTGGCCGACAAACATTATCAGCGGATCATTTCAGGAAAATCTGTATTACAATACTGGTTTACCCTCAGGTGCAACAGCCAATTACAATGGCAATATAGCTTACAGTACCTGGACATACAATGGCGTGAATAAGGGATATGCTTATACTTACGATAATCTTAATCGCTTAACCCTTGCAACATCCAAACAAGGCACATCTTCGCAGGCTGATGGTAATTTTAATGAAGCATTTACATTTGATAAGCAGGGTAATATTGCAGCGCTACAGCGAAAAAAAGATAACGTACTTATAGATGATCTGGTAATAACCCCCAATGGTAACCAGATAACATCTGTGGTCGACAATGCAGGTTCACAAAATCTGTCCTCGGTGAAAGAATATCAAAACAAATCTACCGCCACGGATGTACAGGAATTCTTTTACGATCAAAATGGTAATCTGACAACAGATTTAGACCGTGATATAGTTACAATTCAATATAATCTATTAAATTTGCCGGATATTATTCAGTTCAGGAATGGTAATCAGATAAAGAATAGCTACGATGCCGGCGGGCGTAAGTTAGGAACGGAGTATTTTACCTGGCTGCCAGGTGCAAATGCTCCTGT
>JAATGU010000098.1 GCA_015654535.1 Bacteroidales bacterium | reverse complement strand
GTATGACAAAAAGATCTACCGCAACCTTCCTCAATGGCACATTCCTATTGAGCTTCGCCGCCGTCTTCCCAACCTTCCTATCTTCTGTGATCCCAGTCACATTGGTGGAAAGCGTGAACTGATTGCTCCACTAAGCCAGCAAGCGATGGACTTAAATTTCGATGGATTAATCATTGAGTCTCATTGTAATCCGGATTGCGCTCTTAGTGATGCTTCTCAACAAATCACACCGGATATATTAGACTACATCCTCAATCTATTGGTTATCCGTAAAGGAACTCAGACTACTGAAAGTCTCGTAGAGCTAAGAAAGCAGATTGATGAGTGTGATAACACATTGATTGACACTTTATCTAAGAGAATGCGGATCAGTCGTGAAATAGGAACATTCAAAAAAGAACACAACATGACCGTTCTTCAAACTGGGCGCTATGATGAAATCATCTCTAAAAGAGGGGCACAAGGTGAAGAATGTGGTATGGATGGAGAATTTATGAAGACAGTTTTTGAAGCCATTCACGAAGAATCCGTTCGTCAACAAATGGAAATCATTAATAAGTAAGTACACTAAAAAGGAAAAAATGAGAATCTTAATTCTTGGAGCCGGTAAGATGGGCTCTTTCTTTACCGATATTTTAAGTTTCCAACACGAAACAGCAGTCTACGACGTTAATCCTCAACAGCTTCGCTTTGTGTACAACACCTATCGTTATACCGCTCTGGAAGAAATAAAAGAGTTTGAACCAGAGTTGGTTATCAATGCTGCAACGGTAAAGTACACCATCGAAGCCTTTAGACAAGTTATTCCAGTATTACCCAAAGACTGTATTTTAAGTGACATTGCCAGTGTAAAGAATGGGTTAAAAAAATTCTATCATGAAAGTGGTTTCCGTTTTGTCTCCACCCATCCCATGTTTGGCCCTACTTTTGCCAGCCTTAGCAATTTGTCCAGCGAAAGTGCCATCATTATTTCAGAAAGCGATCATCTGGGAAAAGTCTTTTTCAAAGATTTATATAGCACCCTCAATCTGAACATCTTTGAATATACTTTTGAGGAGCACGATGATACAGTGGCTTATTCACTATCCATCCCATTTGTTTCCACTTTTGTCTTTGCTGCGGTAATGAAACATCAGGAAGCACCAGGCACTACTTTCAAGAAGCATATGGCTATAGCAAAAGGATTAATGAATGAGGACGATTATTTGCTTCAGGAAATCTTATTCAATCCCCGTACTCCGGCACAAGTAGAGAATATCCGAAGAGAGTTAAAAACGATTCTCGAAATAATCTCTGAGAAGGATGCGGAAGGATTAAAAAAGTATTTGACCAAGATTCGGAAGAATATTCAATAGGTAATATGAAAAACACTTTTTATTTGTATATATGATATATACTATATATATTTGCATAAAATGAAATAAGTATGAGTGCAACTGAATCACCCTCTAAAAAAAGGAAGATAATAGATCTCCCGGAAGATGTCTTTCGGAGTCTGTCTGTTATGGCAGCAGCCGAAGGCAAAAATTTGAAGTCATTTATTGAATCTGTCTTAGTCAATGAGGCAAGAATGTTAAATGAAGAATCTGTTTATCGTGAACTTTTGAAAAACCCTGAGACTCAAGAAATTGTTTCGCCAAAGGAAAAAGAAGAATTTGAATCTTGGCTTGGCGTATGAATGTAAATTACTCTAAACAGTTCATCAAAGCTTCAAAAAAGCTATCAGGCAAATATATGGAATCTCTTCGGCTATTAATAATCGAAGTTAAGAAAGCTAACGATATTTCCGAACTAACTAACTGCAAAAAACTTTCCGGATTAGCAAACTCTTACCGTATCCGGTTAGGAGACTATCGGTTAGTCTTTATTTTAAAAATAGTGAATAATATCGCTATGTTCGAACTTTTACTATCAAGAGGCGAAATCTATAAAAAAGAGCATGAACTAAACCTTAGAAGGAAAGAAAAAGACTTTAATAATGAAGACTTATAGTAAAGCGGCAATGTTCATATATACGCAATAAAAACAGAAGTGGTGTAAATGGTGTACTTAAAAAAGGCTTTTCACGCTATCAGAAAAAAAATTTCAATCAAGTCCTTAAATCCTGATAAAACGAATTCATTATCACCACCAAAATCAATAATTTTGAATATGGGATGAAAGAAAATCGGCATCAATAGTGGAAAATGTTTTGAAAAAGTACTGCCAATCCCCGAAAAGGAAACATCATACTCAATATACATATTTCTGCCAAATTAGAATAAAATGAATCCATGAATTAATAAGATTACAATTTGACTTTTGGCTTAATCGTATAAATTATTAAAAACTTTTGTTCTTAATTGCTTTCCTTTTGTGTTTAATGCCAATAAATTGCCCTAATACTGCTAATCCAATAAAAAGAGGGATATAAACATTTGGAGTATTCAGCCAAATTCTTAAAGGGATTATTAGTGGAATAGAAGCATGTATCAACAACCACCATGTAAATGTAAATTTTCTGTATCTTATCCGCCACCGACCTAAAAAGATATTCAATGTCAGTGCAATTACTGATATAATCAAAACATTCATAATATTAGCGTTTAATTAACTACTTTATAAAGGATTATACTTCACCAAATCCCAAAAAGAAATAAATCGGGATAGATATGAATCCAAGCATAATTATATGGGAGTATATTATGGCAATTTTTTGTAAACGAGGAATCCATTTACTGTTTGTCGCTCCCATAGATTGAAACATACTCCAAAATCCATGAGATAAATGAAAATACAATGCGATAATCCAAATAACATATACAGCAACATAGAATCCGTTAGAAAACAATTTTTTCACAAGGTCGTAGGGATTTTCTCCCTCATTACCGAGAAAATGCTGCAATTGCATCTTTACCCAAAAATGGGTTAAGTGCATTATCATATCTTATATTATCCAATTACATTTTTTACAAACTCTCTCAATTTGTCCAAATCCTTTTGGTTAGGTCTACCCCTATGCAATGCCTTAAACTGTCCTCTACAATGGAATTCCCTTTTGTCCAATAGAATATTTTGCTTTTCAAGAAGCCCCTTAATTTGAGAATAGGTAGAGGGTAAAACTGCTGCGGAACTGAAATTAATTATGTTTTTAACTTTTCCATTCAACGATCTGATAAATTCTTTTACTTTGTTATCAATCCCCGCCATGTACACAGCACTTCCGAGAAAAAGAATATCTACTTCTTCTGTTATGGGAAGATCCATCAATTCCGCTTTTACTCCGGTTTCTTCCGAAATGACTGCTGCCATTTTTTGAGTATGGCCTGTTCTTGTGTAATACCTGATAGCTATTTTCATCTTTTTGTTTCCTTATTAATATTTGTTATTCTGCTTTTAATAGGCTTTTTACTTTGTTTTCATGTTCAAACAAGATACAGCCGCCTGTATTTTCCACCTACCAATCCCTTGTCTCTTAATTTAGCTATTCCAATTACATGCTTATGTTACATAAATATTTCCGGTTCAAGTCTTGTTTGAAATTGCAAAGCAAAATCATCATTAACTTGATTCATATAATCGTTAGTCATAGTTATCGCTCTCTTCGGACAGCGGTTAATACATGCATTGCATCCTATACAGGATTCTAAATCAAATGATTTTTCTTCAATATTTATAGCGTTGGTGGGGCAATGTTTAACGCAAGTATTACACTGAATACAACTCATTGAGATCTCCTTCGTTTTTAGAGATGGGGGAAGTGAATATTCATCCGGACAAACTATGCGATGAGATATTATCTCATTGAATTTTTCAGAACTTGACCACCCCACTTTGAGCTCTTGATATAGACGGAAATCTTTTTTAATTACGACTTTCTCATAAACCTTTTTACCAAAATCTACTTGAATTGCTTTGTCCTTATCGTCAGGTCTACCGGCTGCAACTTGGTTTCGTATTGAATGTTGACCAATAAAAACTCCCATTGCACACATAATAAATCCTTTAGATTCAGCTTTCTGTTTCATTTCAGTTAAGGCAACACCATAGTATCCGTTTCCATATAAAGCAACTCCCACCATAGGCGTATTTGAACCTTCAATACAGTTAAAGACTTCTGACACCTTACCATAAAGCATACCTGCTGTAGGAAGACCTAAAATTACAAGGTCATCATTTGTGAAGTTATATTTAGTCTTACGACTAGCTGGAGACAATAAATCATGCTCAATAATTTCCAAGCCGACTAAACTTTCTGTTATATTTCTCACACTTTTTCTCGTTGTCCCGTTTGGGCTAAAATACACTAAATGAACTTTCATATATTTATTATAATTAAATTGTTGATCAATAACTTATATATGCAAAAGTACATTATTCAGAAAATGCGATGCTTAAGAATAGCTTAAGATAGTATTAATGTTGCCTTAAGATTGGATTTCGTTGTTAAGAGGTATCGTTAGTTTGGCAACAGTCAATTTATTTATTTCACTGGTTATTTTGATGTTGATATTCAACAGGGAGCAAAAACGCTTCACAATCGGAAGCCCTAATCCGAAACCTTTTGTTTCAGGTCTTTCAGATGAATATGAACGATAGAATTTTTCAAAGATCTGTTCCAGCTCTTCCTGTGGAATACCATACCCGGAATTTTGTATTTCCAAAATAAGGCAATTATCTTGCAGATAAGATTTAATTTCAATCATCCCTTCATCATTGCAGTATTTGACTGCATTAGAAATTAAATTATTTAAGATTGTGGATAATAAATATTCATCCGTATATAAGAAAATATTTTCCGGTGCAATAGACGTTTTTATTTCCAGCTTTTTGTTTAGAATAGTGTCGCAAACCAAACATACGCCGTTATTTATCATATCTTCTATAGGGTAGTAGTCATAATTCAGAGAGCGTTTACCTTCTTCATATCTT